>DASXPS010000172.1 GCA_036493475.1 Sporichthyaceae bacterium
CCTCGCGGGATGCCTGCCACGCAACCGGTTCCGACCCGAGCAGCCAGTGGCGACCGTCGCTCCGCAACGCGCCTGCCTCAATGAGCCCGAGTAGGACCGCGGACGCCATGAAGGGGTTCCCGTCGGAAAGCTTCACCACCGTGTCCACGGCCTCGCTCGGGATCGCGCCGGCCATGGACTCCACCACCTTCGCGGTCTCCGCCGGCGCGAGGGGTCGCAAGGCAACGCGGGAAACGTCGCGTGGCATCCACTGCGGAAGTCCGTTGTGGAACTCCTCGGGACGCACGGCGGCGACCATCATCACGTGCCGCTGTTTCTCGCCCTCGCTGCGAACCGGTTGAGTCCACTCGCAGAGCACGCGGGCGGTCAGCTCATCGACCCAATGCGCGTCGTCGAGGACGACCACGGCCGGCTTCTGGGCAGAACCGAGCGCGTCGATGAGGCCAACCAGGGCGATGACGCTTCGCGCCTGACCGAACGACTCCGGCCCGGTTGCGTTGGTTCCCTCGGGTAGGGCGAGGATCTCCCGAAGCTCGGGCACCACCTCGCACAAAGCGCCGCGGCCGTCGCCCACGCTCTGGGTCAGCCGTTCCATCGTGGCGGGGTTCTGCCGCGCCGCCGCGAGAAGATCGGTGACCACGCCGCCGAGTATCTGCAGTGGGCGCGGCGCGACTCGCTCCACGCCGTACCCACGAAATACCGCTGCGCCCATTGCGGCCGCTCGTTGGCAGAACTCATCCAGGAGACGAGACTTTCCGCCTCCGGAGCAGGCTTCCAGCACAACCAACCCGCCGCTGCCCGCGACCGCCTCCTCCAGATGGTGATCCAACAGTGCCAGTTCGTCCTCGCGACCGATCAGCGCCGATTGAACGATCGTTGCGCGCTGGTCGGCCGCCCCCACCACGATGCTGGGATCCTGTACACCCTGTTGCAGACCGTGGACGACCGCGTCGAGATCGGTCAAGGCAGCGGTAGCGGACCGGTAGCGCTGACGAGCATCGGGGTGTAATAGGCGTTGCACGATCTGATCCAGCGCCCTGGGGACCGGTACGCCGAGGCTCCGCACGGATGGCGACGGCGTCGACAACTGCTTACGCAGCAGCTCACGCATGCTCCCCGAGGCCAAGGGCGAATGGCCGACAAGGCATTCGAAGAGCACGGCACCCAGCGAGTACAGGTCAGCCCGCTCGTCAACCTGCCGGTTCAGGGCGCCCGCCATCTCCGGCGCCATGTAGTAGGCGACATCAGTCGACTGCGCAGGGAACGACGTGGCCACGGTCGTGCCTCGGAGGTTTCCGAAGTCGATGAGCGTTGCCTGGCCAGGCTCGGTGTCACTCAGCACGATGTTGGACGGTTTCACATTGGCGTGCAGAACGCCCTGGGCATGAACCGTCTCCAACGCCTTCAGCAAACAGCCGGCTACGGCGAGCGACTCCGGTACCGATAGCGGACCATCAGCCAGTCGCTGTTCAAGCGTGGCGCCAGGAACGAAGGGCATGACGACGTGGAACCGATCCTCCGTGTATCCCGCGTCGAGCAGCGGGGCGAACCATTGGCCGTCGTGCGCGCGCAGGGTCCTGGCCCGCTGCTCGAGGCGGCTGCCCAACTCAAGAGGCACCAAGCCGGCCGGGGCGGTCTTGATCACCACCTCCATGCTGGTGGCGACCTCGACAGCAAGAGTCGTCTCGACGCCCTCGGATCGCCTGATCAGATGGACGAACCGGTACTGCCCGCGGATTTCGCGGATTTCCGAGGCGAAGATGCCGGGTTCGGGGACGTCGGTCTGATGCTCAGGACCTCGGTTAGCCTCCCAGCCGTGCGGGGCCACGCCGACACAATACAACTGCAAGCGGCCCGATACCGCTGCTCAGCCACGCAGAATGACTGGTGGGGTTGTGGCTGGTGGGGTTGTGGGCCAGGATCCACCGCTAAATCGAGCAGCTGACGGTTCGTCAGCGCCGTCGGCTCAGGTGAACGGCGGCCGGGCGAGTGACGCCTTGCTCATGTCGGTGACCTGTGACCAGCGCGCGGTGACCTCGGCGATGCTCAACGAGTGGTCGAACGTGATGCCCTCGTTCTGGAACAGCGCGACGCGGTGGGCCTGTCCGCCGCCGACCACAAAGGTCATGCCCGTGTCGGTGCACTCGTCGCTGAGCAGATGGCCGACGATCGGCGCCACGTGGCCGGGCGGGATGGTGTCCAGGATGTCCTGCGGAGCAACGTCCGCGGTCATCCGGGTGGACGCGATCGGCGCGACCGCGTTGGCCATGATGTGGTACTTGGCGCCCTCGATCGCGAGGGTGTTGATGAGGCCGACCAGGCCGTTCTTGGCCGCGCTGTAGTTCGCCTGGCCGAAGTTGCCGAACAGGCCACTGGTCGAGGTGGCCACCACGATCCGGCCGTGGCCCTGCTCGCGGAAGTGCGGCCAGGCCGCCCGGGTCACATAGAACGACCCGAACAGGTGCACCTGCAGCACGGACTCCCAGCCGTCCGGGGTCATCTTGTGGAAGGCCTGGTCACGCAGGATGCCCGCGTTGTTGACCACGCCGTCGATGGACCCGAAGGCGTTCAGCGCGGTCTGCACCAGCGAGGCGGCGCCGTCCTCGGTCGCGATGCTCTCGTAGTGCGCCACCGCCTGGCCGCCGGCCTTGGTGATCTCGTCGGCTACTTGGTCGGCCATCGCGGTACCCGCACCGGTGCCGTCGCGCAGGCCGCCGAGGTCGTTTATGACGACCTTCGCGCCGGACGAGGCGAGCAACAGCGCGTACTCCCGGCCCAGGCCACCGCCGGCTCCGGTGACCGCAATGACCCGACCCTCGACACCGGCCACGACGACTCCCCCTCGTAATTTGACGGAAGACGTTTCTATCGCACCCGCACGGTCGCAGTGCCGGTCACGGCCACGCCACCGCCGGAGCGGGTCAGGCTCAGCTCCAGGTCGGCGAGGGTGGTGTCGAGCCCGCAACTCAGCCTGCAGCGCCCAGGTACCGGCCGGCGAGGTCCGCGGCGTCGAGTTCCTCGGGTTCACCGCAGAACACGATCCGCCCTCGATCGAGCAGGTAGACATGGTCGGCGATGGCCAGCGCCTTGGTGACGTACTGCTCCACCAACAGCAGGCTGGTGGTGCCGTCCGCGACCAGGCGGGTCAGGAACGCGAAGATCTCATCGACCAGGATCGGCGCCAGGCCCATGGACACCTCGTCGAGCATCACCACCGAGGCACCCGACACGTAGGCCCGGGCCAGCGCGAGCATCTGCTGCTCGCCGCCGCTCAGGGTGCCCGCGATCTGGTTCATCCGCTCCCCCAGCCGCGGGAACGCGTCGACCGCACGGTCCCGCGCGCGCCGCTCGTCGCCGGCCCGCGCGAACATGCGCAGGTTCTCCTGCACGCTGAGGGATCCGAACACACTGCGGCCCTCGGTGACGTGGCACAGACCGGCGCGGGTCAGCGCGGCGCTGCTGCGGCCGGTGACGTCGCGGTCGTCGATGAGCAGTCGACCGGCGCGTGGGGCGAGCAGACCCGAGGCGACCCGCAGCAGTGTGGTCTTGCCCGCCCCATTGGGTCCGAGCAGTGCGACGACCAACCCCGGCGGCACCACCAGCGAAGCGTCGCGCAGCGCGACGGTTTCGCCGTAGCCCGCGGTGATCCCCTGCAGTTCGAACCTCATGCCGGCCCCGCCGTCTCGACCTCGCCGAGGTAGGCGTGTCGGACGATGTCGCTGGACTGCGTTTCCGCGGGGGTGCCGGCGAAGATCATGGTGCCGAAGTCCAGCACGTGCACGTAGTCGCAGATGGACATCACCAACGGCATGTCGTGCTCGACGATCAGGATGCCCACGCCGCGTTCGGCGACCGTGTGGCGCAGGATTTCGCCGAACCGCTCGGTCTCTGCCTCGTCCAACCCCGAGGACGGTTCGTCAAGCAACAGCATGCGGAACCCGCCGGCCAACACCCGAGCCAGTTCCAACAGCCGGCGCTGACCCGTGCTCAGCATCGACGCGCGGCGCTCGGCCATCGCCGCGATGCCGCATGCCGCCAAAGCCTCGTCGGTGCGCGCGCGGACCTCGCGGTGCTGGCCCGGTCCGCCGAGGAACTGCCGTATTGGGTTGCGGCCGATCAGCCGCACCTCGGCGCCCAGCGCCACGTTCTCCCGCACGGTGAGGTTCGTGCACACCTGGACCTGCTGGAAGGTGCGGCCCAGTCCGGCCCGGGCGCGGGCGGCCGCGGACAGTCCGGTCGCCTCCCGGCCGAACAGGTGCACGCTGCCCGCGGTCGGGCGCAGCAGACCGTTGCAGGCGTTGAACGTCGTGGTCTTGCCGGCGCCGTTCGGCCCGATCAGGCCGGTGATCCGGCCCAACGGCGCAGCGAACGTCGCGTCCGAGACCGCCACGTTGCCGCCGTAGGCGATGCGCAGCCCGCGGGCCGCCAGGCCGTCGGTCATGACTGTCCCCCGGCCGCGGGTCGCCCGGATGTCGGCCAGGGTGGCGTCCAATGCCCACGCGCCGGGGCCGGGCCGTAACGCAGCCGCGGTTGTTTCTGCGCGGCCTGCGCCCGCATCCAGGTCGACAGCCGATCGCGGTTGGCGATGGTCAGTCCGGCGAGCACCGCGAGTACGCCGAAGGCGAGGATCTGCGCGTTCGCGTCGAAGTTGTCGACGTAGCCGGGGATCACCGAGAACAGCACCGCCGCGAGCACCGTGGTGAGGATCAGCCGGGTGCCGAACAGCGCGCAGATGCCCAGCACGGCCACCAGCATCAGCGACTGAATCGGGTTGAAGCCGGTCGCGCTGACCGTGTACTGACTGCTCATCAGACCGCCGCCGATCCCGGCAAAGAACGCCGAGGCGCAGAACAGCAGCAGCCGGGTGACGTTCACATCCAGCCCGAGTGTGCCCAACATCGTGGGGCTCTCCGCGAGGCCGCGCAGGATGCGACCGAAGCGGCTGCGGTTGATCACGATCAGGCCCGCCACGGACAGCAACGCGACGGTCAGCGCCACGTAGTACTGCCAGCGTTCGGAGCTCTGCGCGCGAATCGGCCCGGCCTGCATCCGGCTTGCCGAGGCGGCCAGGTCGTTGCCGAACATCAACCGGGTCGGGTAGATGACGTACTGCATGAAGATGCCGAACCCGAAGGTGACAAGCGCAAGGTAGATGCCGGAGAAGCGGATGGCCGGGATCGCGATCATCGCACCGATCGGCACGGTGAGCAGACCGGCCAGCAGCAGCGCGAGCGGCCACGGCACACCACCGTCGCGCAGGTGCGCCATGGTGGTGGCGCCCAGCGCGGCGAAGGTCACCTGGCACAGCGACATCTGGCCGGAGGTCCAGATCAGCAGCGCCAGCGAACCGAACACGCACACCGAGCTCATCGCGTCGGTCCACACCGGCAGCCGGGTGCCCACCAGGGAAGGCACGAACGCGAGCAGCACCAGCCCGACCACGGCGATGAGGGTGGCCAACCGCGGGTTCAGCGCTCGCGCCGCCGAGGCCAACGGCTGCGGCAGCGACCGGGTACCGGGCAACATCCGCACCGGCACCACGAGCAGCACCGCCATCAGAATGAGGAACGGAACCGCGGGCGGGATCTGGTTGAGCGGGAAGCTGGTGAAGAACCTGGTGGCCAGCGCGGCGGCGACGCCGACCACCAGACCGCCGAGGTAGGTCATCGGCAGGCTGCGGAACAGCCCGATCGCGCAGCCGCCGAAGGCCTGCACGACGAGCAGCGTCAAGAGCGTGGCGTCCAGGCCGAGCACCGGAGCGAGCAGGATGCCGGACATGGCGGCGAAGCCGGCCCCGATCATCCACGCCACCCGGCGAATCCGCGTCGGGTACTGCCCGGCCAGGCCGACCAGCGAGGGGTTGTCCACCACCGCCCGCATGGCCACGCCGAGCCGGCTGTTCTGCAGGAACGCGAACAGACCGACCGCGCCCACCAGGGCGATGCCGGCGGTGATCATCTGGCCGTAGCTGATCACCACGCCGGATACCGACGGGCCGTCCTCCGGGAGGAACTGCGACGCCTGGTGGATGGTGGAGCCGTAAATCTCGCTGAGCACCCCGTTGACGGCGAGGAACAGCCCCACGGTGGCGATCACACCGACCGCAGCCGGCGCGGCGCCCAGCGTCCGGGTCAGCCACTCCAACAATGGCCCGCCGACCAGCGCGAAGGCGGCGACGGTGAGCAGCATCGCGGGCGGCCAGGGCATGGCGTGGTTGGTGTGCAACGTATAGAAGACGAACGCGCCGCCGGCGGCGATCGCGCCGTGGCCGAAGTTGAACACGCCCGAGGTGCGATAGGTGAGCACCAGGCCCAGACCGGCCAGCGCATACAGGGATCCGGTCACCAGACCGGTGATGAGGAACGGCAACACGCTGCTCATGGCCGGCACACCTCGCACGGACGCAAGGCGGCGCCCGCCACCACCGGCGTCGCCGGCTTACCGGCGATCATCGGACATGAAGCGAGGTGCATGCGGGTGCTGCCGGGCAGTGCCACCACGGTGGCCACGTCGGACGTCGCATCGCGGCGCACCGGGGCGGGCACGCCCAGCACTGCCAGGCGGGACAGGCCAACGGCCCGCCGCGCGCGCACCAGGAACAGCCCGTTGGCGACCCCCGCGACGATCACGCCGATGATGCCGACCTGCAGCCAGTTCGTGCTGTCGTGCAGTGAGAGCGCGTCGCTGGACCCCCACCAGCCGACCAGGATGAGCATGACGCCCACGACGTTGCCGCCGAGGACCAGCGCGAGATCAATGGGCCGCCACAACCGCGCAAGCGCTACCGCGCCGGCGCGCCGCGTGTGGGCCCGTGAGCTCACCGCGGCAGTGGTCATGCCGCTCCGCGGGGACCGGACGCCGGCACCTGCGGTCGCCAGGAACCGCCCTCGCCACCGTCCCGCGCGCGGATGTCGGAATGGATGTCCTCAAGCTTGCGCCACTCGTCACGCAGATCGGCAGAGATCCACAACGTCCCGGCCACACCGAGCGCGAAGATGCCGAACAGGCCGTTGGAGGCGAGGTAGGGAATCTGTTCGGTGGGCAGTGTGGCGTCACTGACGCCGAGCCAGCCCAGGATCAGCGACACCAGACCGACGATCGCGCAGGCGACTGCGGTAGCCCGGTCCCACTGCGTTCTCAGCCACCGGATGAGGTCCACGGCGCTCTCACTCCTCTCATCCGGACCAACTGCGCGACCACGAAGGTCACCACGCCGGCGATCACCAGGATCACGTAGAGGCCACCCACGTCGAAGGAATCCTTCATCGCGGTCAGCGCGGCCTGAATCTGCGCATCGGTGGCGCGGGTGGGGGCACCGGGGATGAACGCCACGGTGGGCAGCCCGGCCTGCTGCCCACTCACCGAGCCGGCGGTTACCTCGCCCGCCGATGGGCCCGTTGCAATCAGCGTGGTGCCCGCCGGTACTGCCCCTGACGCCGGCGGGGTGGTGGTGGCGGTACCGGCCGGGCCGCCGGTACCGAAGGTCGGCGCGGCGGAACCAACCAGCCGCGCGGTGGCCTGACCCAGGATCAGGTGGTAGGTGCCGGTGCCCGCGTCCTTGTGCGCCGGGTCCACCGGGAAGGAGCCGGTGAGTACCAACGCGGGGGCCACGATGGTGTCGCCCAACTTCTGCGCGGCCAGCGTCTGGAAGCTGATGCCCAACGGCTTGAGCACCGGATCCACGGCGGGGCCGAAGGAGGACGGCGAGGATCCCGAACCCTGCTGCGGCTGCGGTGCCTGCACCGGGGTGCCGTCGACGCGCACATCGGTGACGGAGAGGTTCGAGGACGTGCTGAGCACGCCGGCCGCGCTCAGCGTGCGGGTGGCGGTCGAGGTGATCCGGCCGATCGTCACCGGGCCCAGGGTGAGACTCTCGACGACCGACGTGGCGGTCGAGGTGACCGAGCCGTCCACCTGCCGTTTCACCGAGGCGTCCGAGGTGACCAGTGGCCCGCGGGCCAGCGTCGCGTCGCGACCCAGGCCCGCACCGGCAGACCCCGTCGCGCTGTCGTTACCCACCGTGGCCTTGATCGCGTAGCCGTCCGTGGAGACGTCCTGCTGCGGGGTCGTGGAACTGGCCGACACCGCGAGCGGGTAGTCGGGCAGGTCCTGATTGAACTGGGCCAGGCCCGCCAGCAGGCCGGGGATACTCAGCACGAACGTCCCGGGGTCGGGCAGCGCGGCGTAACCCGCGCCGTTGCCCAGTGAGCTCAACGTGGCCTGCGCCGTCGGCCCGCCGGCATCGAAAACGGTGTCGGCGACGGGGCCGTTGGGCACCGACTCATTGATGCGCAGGCCGTAGGCCGAGGAGGCACCGTCGAACGACGCGTCTGTGGCCGCCGCGGAGGCAATCGGGATGAAGCGGCCCGCGAACACCAGCACAGCGCCGGCCGCCAGGCACCGGCCGACGATGCGTCCGGCACGTCGCCGGCTCACTTGCAGGTCCGCTTCGCGGTGACGGCAACCCACTTGCCGTCACGAATCGATGTGCTGAACCAACACAGGAACGGCTCGGGGTTCTTGCCCGGCGCGAAGGTCAGCGGCGCGGTCATCCCACCCACGTCATAGTTCTTCACCTTGCCCATCGCGGCCATGATGTCCGCACTGGTCCACGAGTCCTTGGCGGGCAAGAACTGCACCGCATACTCCAAGAGCTTGGCCGAGGTCCAGCCCACCGGCGACTGGCCGAAATTGTCCAGACCGGGGGCGTATTTGGCGATGGTTGCGTTCATCTCGGCGATCATCGGGTTCGCGGTGTTGGTGAACGGTTGCACGAACACCGACTGGAAGAACCCATTGAGGTTCGGGTCGGTCAGCATCGAGGCGACGACCCCGGTGCCCGGTGTGATGAATTCGGGCTTGTACTGGACCGCCGTGCACGATCGTGCCAAGCGGTGCACGCTGTTGCCGTCCAGGATGACGAAGATGCCCTTGGCGCCGGCGTCCTTCGCGGCCACGCAGGTCGCGGTGTAGTCGGGCTGGGTGATCGAAACCTGGCCCTTGTAAACCAGGGTCAGCCCGAACATGTCCGCCAGTTGTTTGGCGTTGTCGTTCATATAAGTGCACGCCGCGATTTCCTGGCAGGACAGGGCCGCGAAGTGGGCCTTCGCATCGGGAGAGAAGCTGGTGGAGGCCGCACCCACCGAACCCTGCACGCTGTACTTGCCGCTGGAGGCCTGCGGGAAGAAGTTCGGATGGTTGTAGACCATGTCGGAGGACGTGTCCGTCCCGATGACCGGGATCTGATGGTCGACCAGATACTTCTCGCTGCCGCTGTAGGACAGCGGATCGTCCATCTGCACAAAGGCAATGACGCCGTCCCGCTCCACCAACTGCTGCACCAGCGACGCATTTTTCGCCGGGCTGCCGCCGTCGTCGGCGATGATGTATTTCACCGGGTGGCACGCGAGACCGCCGGCCGCGTTCGTGGCCGCCGCCCACGCCGACACCATCCGCGGTCCGTTCACCACCACCGCGCCGGCCACTCCGGTCTGCTGACCGACGGCGCCGAGCGCGATCGGTTTCTCCGTCCCGGTGCACCCCGAGACCCTGGCGGGGCTCGTCTTGCCACCCAAGCTCGACTTCCCGCTCGCGTGAGTGGTCTTGGCGCGCGCGACCGGCGTGGTGGTTGCCGACGTGCTCCCGACATTCGTTGGTGCGACCACGGCGGCGGGTGCCGGTGCCGTCGTCGCGGGAGCAGCCGCATTCGCGGTGGCGGCAGCGGGCACCGCACCGCTCGCGACCGCGGGCACCACCGGCAATTGATTTACCAACGCGCTCTGCAGTTCCGCGTGGGACCGCCGGCTGCCGCAGCCGGCCAGCAGCAGGCAGAGGCCGACCACCAGCACGCCGAACCGCCGCCGGCCAGAGCGGTTCACGGGGTTCAACAGCGTCGCCTCCAGCCCACTCGACGGACGGGATGTAGATGTCGGGACAGCGATCCGTGGGTGGCATCGGAGTGGATATGATTTCTCGGGTCGAGCATAGGTCCGGCCCCGGGCGCGCGCAAGGGACACCGGTGCCGCTGACTAGAAATCATCTCCACTCGTGGCTACGCTGCCACCGGCGGAACCAGGCCGGGTGAACCCGGGCCGTCCGGCCTACCGCGCCGCGCGTGCCCACACTCGGTGGCCGGCCAGCAGCCCGGCGATCTCCTGCACGCCCGCGGCGGCGTCCGGCGCATCGACGACGCCCGGCGCGCCCGTAACACCGAGCGCCGCCAGGACCTCCGAGCCGCCATCCGTCGCAGCGATCGCCTTGAGGTGGCGGTAGGTCTCGTCGAGCAACAGGGTGATCCGCGGATCGGGCGGCGTCGCGCCGGCGAGCAGCACCGCGTCGAACTCCACCGAGCGCGCGTTGGCATAGGTGCGCTGCACGTCCAGCTTGACCTTGCCCTTGGCGAGCACCCCGCCGGCCGGGGCCACCAGCAACGGGGCCATACCCGCGGCCAGCGCCGCTTCCCGGGCCGCGGAAACCGCGACCAAATCCGGGTCGGGCCCGACCACGATGGCGACCACGCGGCCGGTGACCGGCCACTGCTCGCCGAGCTGGGACAGCGCGGCGCTGGGCTCCGGGGCCGCGATTTCCACGGACGGCTTGGGCGCTTCCAGGCCCAGCCCTTCGGCCACCCTTGCGCACAGGTCGGCGTCGATGTTGGCCAACATGACCAATGTCCGCTCCCGGACCGGGGTCTCGTAACACTTGCTGAGCTCGAAGGTGTACGCCGACACAATGTGGTCCTGCTCCACCGGGGTCATGCTCAACCAGAACTGCCGGGGTTGGCTGTAGTGATCATCGAAGGAGGCCGGCTTCTCCCGCACCACGTTGCCGGCGGGGATGGCGCGAGCGACTTCGATGAGCGCGTCCAGGTCGCCGTTGGCCGTGAACGGGCAACCGCCGTCCAGCGAATTCGGCTTGTACGGCGCCACGCCGCCGTGCACCGCGTCCTGATGGAAGCCGTCCCGGTGCATGGAATTGACCGGCACGTGCGGGCGGTTGATCGGGATCTGCGCGAAGTTCGGCCCGCCCAACCGCGAGAGCTGAGTGTCGAAGTAGGAAAAGTTACGGGCCGTCAGCAGCGGGTCGTCGGTGACATCGACACCGGGCACCAGGTGGGCGGTGCAGAATGCCACCTGCTCCACCTCGTCGAAGAAGTTCGTCGGATTTCCGTTCAGCGTCATCGTCCCGATCACCTGCACCGGTGCCAGTTCCTCCGGCACCAGTTTGGTCGGGTCGAGCAGGTCGATACCGGAAAAAGTCTGCTCGGCGTTGTCCTCGAAGACCTGGATGCCCAGCTCCCACTGCGGGAACGCGCCCGCCTCGATGGCGTCGTAGAGGTCGCGGCGATGGAAGTCCGGGTCGAACCCGCACAGCATCTGCGCCTCCTCCCAGACCAGGGAGTGCACGCCGGCCGCCGGCTTCCAGTGCCACTTGATCAGCGAGGTCGACCCGTCGGCGGCGACCAACCGGAAGGTGTGCACACCGAAGCCCTCCATCGTCCGGTAGGAACGCGGGATGCCCCGGTCGGACATGTTCCACAACGTGTGATGGGTCGCCTCGGTGTGCAGGGACACGAAGTCCCAGAACGTGTCGTGCGCGCTCTGCGCCTGCGGGATCTCCCGGTCCGGGTGCGGCTTGGCCGCATGCACGATGTCCGGGAACTTGATGCCGTCCTGAATGAAGAACACCGGCATGTTGTTGCCGACCAGGTCGAAGTTGCCGGCCTCGGTGTAGAACTTCGTGGCGAACCCGCGGGTGTCCCGCACGGTGTCCGCCGACCCCCGAGAGCCCAACACGGTGGAGAACCGGACGAACACCGGCGTCTGCGCGTCGGGGGCCAGGAAGGCCGCGCAGCTCAACTCCGCGGCCGCACCGTTGGACACGAACATGCCGTGCGCAGCAGCACCACGGGCGTGCACCACCCGCTCCGGGATGCGCTCGTGGTCGAAGTGCATGACCTTCTCGCGCAGGTGGACGTCATTGAGCAACGTCGGACCGCGCGGGCCCACCCGCAGCGAGTGGTCGGTCTCGCGCAGTCGGACCCCCTGCGCGGTGGTCAGATACTCGCCCTGCTGGGAGTCCCAGGTCGGCGGCAGGTCGGCGGGGTTACCGGTGGCCGACACGGGGAGCGGAGCGCGCTGATCAGGCTTGGGAGCGGGCGGGGGCCGAGGGTCGGTCGGCTCGGCGAAGGTGGGCGCCTCGCTGCCGGGGACTCCCGGCGCGGACGGGGCGGTGGTGGCGTCAGGGCTCACGGGACCTCCTGGGTCCCCGGCGGGCTACCCCGCCCCACCCGGTCCATGTGGGGTCTTTCGCTACTGACGTCGGGTCCGGTGTTGCTACGTGGCGTCGCCGTGGAAGGGTTCGGTTCCGGCGACCACCCGTAGGTTCTTGAACGTGGAGTGCGCCCGGGCGTAGATCAGTTCGTGGTTGAGGTCGCTGACCTGGTTGCTCAGCGGGGCCGGGGCCAACGCCAGCGTGGACAGGATGCCGAGCGCGAGGCCGGAGCTGTCCAGGAACGCCGATCCAGAGTCGCCGGGGACGCCCGGCGTCACGGTGTACACGGTGTGGGTCCAGCCGTGGCCGTCATCGCCGAGGCTGGTGCCCGTCTTCGGGGACAGCTGGGTAATCCCCTGACGCAGCGCGGAGTTGCCGTAGGACTCCACCTGCTCCCCGGCTTTGGTGCCGGTGGTGTTCAGACCGGTCGGTCCGCCGAAGTTCGGGATCGAGGGGTTGACCTTGGCCACATCGGCGGCCGGGATCTCGATCAGCGCGAGGTCGTTGAAGGCACAGGCGTCGGGATCCTGCTCGCCGTCCTTCTGCATCAGCAGCCACGAGTTGTACACGAGTTTGCCGCTGACCCCGGCGCCGAGGATCTTCACCGGCGTGCCCAACGGCAGGGATTTCGACTTGCACCCATCGGTCTCGTTCGCCTCGCCGGTGCCCGAGCAGTGCGCAGCCTGGCCGAGGTAGGTGTGCCCGGCGGCGGTGTAGACGAAGTTGGCCGTGCACTCGGCGTCCTTGGTCACCACCATCACGCCGGGGCGGATCGTCGCCGAGCCGGCCGGCGCCCAGTGCCCGGCGGTATCCACCAATGCCGAGGAGGACCCGGGTGTTGCGGCCAGGGCGGAAGGCGCTGCCGCGGCGATCGTCGCGACCGCCAACGTGCTCGCGGCGATGCCCACCAGACCGGTACGGCGGACCTGCCCTCGATGGGAACCCATGATCTTCCCTCCTGGCGTGGAAGCGAAGTGCCGACGACGATCGCCGTCTGATATCTAGCTGCCCCGTTCGCCGATAGATATCCCGTGCCCCGCCTTGTGGTCATCAGCCCGACCAGTTGCATAACCGACGGCATGAGGGGCAACATTGGCGCCAGGTCGAGAAAAGGCCGCTCCTGCCGGACAACGCCTCCGGGGACGCGAAATGCCCTCACCTGCTGCACCGTTGCGTGAGCCCCTTATCGACGACAGACCCATCCCCCTCTGCCACGTCGGTGTCGTCCAGCACGACGTCGTCGCGGTGGCGGGTTGCCTGGACGAGACGACCACCGAGCTGCTGCGCACGGTGCTGTTCTCCGCGTTGCGGTCCGGACGGGCCTTCGCCTCGCAACTGGATCTCACCCGCACCACCGCGGTGGACCAGGAAGCGGTCCGGCTCATCTACGATGCCGCCGCCGTGGGCCTGCGCAGCGTGGTGGTGCGCGCCGGATCGAATGTGGAGCAGGTCGTTCGAATCAGCGGGTTGTCCCGGGTGCTGCGCCTGCGCGCCGTTCCCGCGACGCCGGTGCCGGACACGGCTGCGGTGGTGACCTGCCCGCCGATCGCGGGTTGACTCCGCTGCTACTCAGCCCGGCGGGTCCAGGGGCGTGCCGGGCAGGACGCCGGTGAAGGCGACTTCGTCGGCCAGGTCGCGCAGCTTGCGGTTCAGCCGGGTGGAGGCGATGCGCAGCACCTCGAAGGCCTGGGCGGCATCCAGCCGATGACGCTCCATCAGAATGCCCTTGGCCTGCCCGATCACGTCGCGGGCCGCAATGGCCTGACCGAGGTGCTGGATCTCGGAGTTCGCGGCGGCGGCCACCACCAGCACGGCGGCCAGATGAGCGGCCAGCAACGTCGCGATCTGGATGTCCTCCTCGTCGAAGGCGGCGACGGTGTCGCTGTAGTGGTTGATCGAGGCGGCCGCACCGGACCCTGACGGGCCGCGGGGGGTGGGCGTGGAGAGCACGCTGCGCACCGCGGCGGTCGCCGCTGCGGCCGTGAAGGCCGGCCATGCGCTCTCCGCGCCCAGGTCCGCGCTGCTCACCGTCTCGTAGGTCGTGATGGCCTGCAGGCACGGCCCTTGCCCGCTGGTGTACTGCACCTGGTCCAGCTCGGCCGCGATGCGGTCGGTGGCCGCCGCGGTGCGGGCCACTGCTCCGTCCAATGTGCAAAGGCTCACCGAGGTCGCGCCGGGGACCAGCCGGCGGGCCTGGACCACAGCCTGCTCGAACGCGTGGTCCAGGCCGGGCGGCCCGCTCAACGCCTCCGAGATCGCCATGAAGGCCTCGGTCAACGGCCGGGCCACCGGGAGCGCGGCACGGGACCGGGCAGCCGCCGCGCGCGCATCGGCGGCTCGCGACCGTGCGGCGGACGCGGATTGCCGCCCACCGGCCGCACCTGAGCCGGCGGCTTGCCCCGCGCCGGCGACGGCGGACAGCAAACGTTCGCGTTCATCCGCCGACTGTTCGCGTGCATCGCCCAAGGTCTCGCGCAGGTCAGCGCGCTCCTCGCGGTCATCGGCGAGGAAGTCCCGGCGCTCGGCGTGCCAGGCATCCCCGGTGTCGCCGGCGATGTCGGTGCCGCCGACGCGTTCGGTCAGGTCGGCGTGTTCGGCTTGCCGAGTGCGGTGTCGGGTCCGGTCCACCCGGTTCTCGGCCAGGCCCTGCACCAACCGTTGGCCCACCTGGTCCAGCGCGCCGAGCAGATCCTCCTCGAGGACGTCGGCCTCGCGATCCCGCTCATCGGCGAGCCGGTCCCGCTCATCGGCGAGCCGATCGCGCGCATCGGCCACGCAGACCCGCTCATCGCTCATCCGCCGGCGCTGCCGTTCCATAGAAGGTTTGTTCCTCGACATGAGTGGCCTGCGCCACAGACAGAGACGTCTGCGGTGCCGCCACCGCGGCCGAGGGCTCACCAGAGTCGGGAGTCGAAAGCAAGCAGACGGCGTTGGCGGCAGCGCCCGCGCCTTGAGCCTTCCTCAGTCTGACCGACGTCCATGCCCCGTGCAAACGTGCGGTGATCGGCGCAGGTCAGCGGGCCGGACCCAGCAAGGTTTCATACCGATCCGGCAGTGGCTCGGGTTGCAGATCCGTGGGATCGCCGGGTCGGATCAGGGTCAGCACCGGCGGGACCCGTAGTCGAGGGGTGTGGGTTGGGACAACGGTTGGCTCGCCCCTGGTCGGGCAGGCTCGATCGACCGGCCCGAACGGCTCGCATCAGAAGGAGGAACGTCATGGGCGCCGTCGGCGACCTGATGTGAGTCCGTCGCCGCACGGCAGGGAGCCTCCCGAGGGCATCAGTGGCTCGGCGCGTTTGTCGGCGCTGTGGACGCTGATTACCCGGGTCGCGGACGAACAACAGTTGCCCGTCGGCCCGGGCGTGCTGTGCCGCGCCGCGGTGGCGCACCTGCAGGTGAGCGCGGTCGCGGTGGCCGTGCCCAACGTGGGGTTGGGCAGCGAGACCATCGCCCATACGGGTGCGTTGGCCCTGGTGGGTGAGGACCTGCAGATCACCGTCGGGCAAGGCCCCTGCTTGGAGGCATTGGCCGGCGCCGGGCCCTTGCTGGTGCCCGATCTGGCCACCCGGGCCGAGCAGCTGCGCTGGCCGTTGTTCGCGCCGGGAGCAGTCGAGGCCGGGGTCCTGTCGATGTGTGCACTACCGATGCGCATCGGGGTGGCCCGGTTCGGGGTCCTCGCCGTCTACCTGGATCGGGTCGGCGGCCTGGACGCGGCCGGGGTGGCCGACGCGATCGGGTTCGCGGCGATCGCGCTGGAATTGCTACTGGACTCCTTCTACAACCCGACCGCCGCGGTCCGGGAGCCGAACGATCATCCCGAGATTCACCAGGCCACCGGCATGGTGTCGGTGCAACTCGGTGTGGACATGCCCACCGCACTGCTGCGGTTGCGTGCGCGGGCATTCAGCGAGGGTCGGTTGCTGTTCGGGTTGGCCCGCGACGTGGTATCCCGCGCGGTGCGCCTCGACGACGAACTCGACGCCTCTTCCGACGACCTGCCCCCCTGAGGACACGACGAGCTATTGGACGCCAATCATGGAACCCAGCACCGCTCGTCGCAGCCAAAGGGCCGGCGAGCGAGCAGACGGAGGTAGGCCAGTGAACACCGAACGCCTCGCCGAGACCTTTGTCGAGCTCGCCGACACCCTGGTCGACGAGTTCGACCTGCTCGATTTCCTCTACACATTGGTGGAGCGCTGCGCCGAGCTGCTCGACGTATCGGCGGTGGGGCTGGTGCTGGCCGACCCGCGGGGCCGGTTGCAGGTAATGGCCTCGACCACCGAGGAAGCCCGCCTGTTGGAGCTGTTCCAGTTGCAGAACGATCAGGGACCGTGCCTGGAGTGTTATCAAACCGGGAACCCGGTCACCGAGCTCGACCTGGCCGCGGCCGGGGATCGATGGCCCCAGTTCGCCCCCGCGGCGGTGGCCAGTGGGTTCCGCGCTGTGCATGCCCTGCCCATGCGGCTGCGTACCGAGGTCGTCGGTGCGTTGAACTTGTTCCACGTTGATCCCGGTGCGCTATTGAACTCCGACGTGCTGCTGGCACAGGCGTTGGCCGACGTTGCCACCATCGGGATTATTCAGGTTGATCTCGGCCGCCGGCAGGACGTGCTGCTCACCCAGCTGCAGACCGCACTGAACACCCGCACGATCATCGAACAGGCCAAGGGTGTGCTCGCCGAGCGGAACGGGATCAGCCCGGCCGAGGCGTTCAACAACCTGCGTAATCACGCGCGAAGCTCCTCCATCCGGCTCAGCGACCTCGCCGGCCAGGTTGTCGACGGCCACCGGATTCCCACGGGCTGAGCGCTGGAAGAGCAGACGGATCAGACGTCGTGGCGAAGAAAACGCAACGAGGCCGCGCCGAACAGGAAACCAGCCCAGGTGAGGAAGACCCCGAGGGCAACGGCGCGCGAAGCGATGTGCCAACCGAGCGGGTGGCCCCACATGGCCTCGCCGGCGGCCGCCGGTAGATAGGGCGCGAACCACCGGGCACCCGACCCGGGCACCAGGAGGATCAGCGTCGGCACCCCGTAGAACATTGCGACCAGAGCGCTGATGGCGGCTGCGGTGCCGCGCAGCAGAGCGCCCAGGCTCAGCCCGATCACCCCCACGAGCACCATGTACATCGTCGCCCAGCACGCCGTCGTCCACGGACGCGGATCGGTCAGCTCGATCGTCCAGCCCCGGCTGCGCAACTCGCCGACGCCGAGGAACACGCCGGCCGGTAGCGCGATCAGGGCAATCGCGGTCACCGCGACCACCACCACGGTCAGCTTCGCCCATAGCACGGGCATCCGGGTCGGCAGAACGATCAACGCAGACCTCATCAGCCCGGTCGCGTAGTCCGCGCTGATCACCAACACCCCGAGTACGCCCAGCGGGAGTGGCGACAGCCAGACCCCGAGCAACAGGTCGATGCCGGGGTTGAAGCCGAGGAACCCCCACCCGTCCGGCGGGGCTTTCGTGGTCGCCGCAACCGAGAAGGCCGACCCGGCAACCACCACCACGGTCAGCAACGGCACGATCCCGTTCGAGCGCAGCGACAGGAACTTCGTGCACTCCGCGCGCATCGCCCGCGCTTGTGTCGGACCGAGTCGGGGCGCGGCGGACGACCTCCTCCGCACCGCTGCGGCCAGGGTCGTCCGCCGGCGGTGCGCGGATGCGCCCACTGCGGCCCGCAGACCATCCAGCCGCGCCGGGCCCGGAACGCGAACGACCCGGGCTCGCAGTACGGCGCCGACCCCGATCACCTCGCACAGCAGCGCATAGGCCGACCAGGCACCGGCCCGCGGACCCGCGGCCAACAGCACGGTGGCCGCGCTGACCAACGCCGCGCCGTACCAGCCAAGGATCCGGTTGCGCGACCGCGACGGATCACCCGACAGTCCGGCCGGAAGCCCGCTCATCACGGGGCTTTCATGCCACGGACTCGATGTACTGCGCGGCGGCAGCGGCGCCCCCGGCGGCCCGGAATGCGTCCCCGACATACTGCGCGGCCTTGCGGTGCAGGGGGTCGTTCAGCACCAGGTCCAGGGCCTCGCCCAATCGCTCGGGGGTGATGCGGTCGAAGGGCACCCGGATGCCCGCGCCGGCGGCAACCACCTGGTTCGCGACCACGGGTTGGTCGTCCCGGATCGGCGCCACCACCAGCGGCACGCCGTACCAGAGCGCCTGGCAAACGGGGTTGTGGCTCGCATTGCATACCACCGCCGCGCACCACGGCAGCAGTTCCAGTTGCGGGACAACCGGCAGCACAAGGACCGATGAGGTCGACACGGCGTTCTCGAGGAGGTCTGCCGGGTCGACGA
Organism: Sporichthyaceae bacterium; assembly: GCA_036493475.1. Lineage (NCBI taxonomy): Bacteria > Bacillati > Actinomycetota > Actinomycetes > Sporichthyales > Sporichthyaceae > Sporichthyaceae bacterium. The sequence goes on from DASXPS010000172.1 coordinate 18,585, forward strand.
TGATCCCCTGCAGTCGGTCCCGCCGATCCCGCAGCGCGCCGCGGACGGCGGCCAGGAACACGGCCCCGGCGTCGGCGTCGGCCGCGCCGATGCTGACCAGCACCAGTTTGCGGTCATCGAGCCACTCCCAGGGGAAGTCCCCGAACGCGGGAGGAGGATGGATCGACGGGCCCACGAAGCAGATGGGGCCGGACGGTGCCGACACCGGGCCGGTCAGCTCCGGGGTGGTGAACGCGAGAATCAGATGCGGGGAGAACCGCGGGTCCTTTCCGCCGAGCGGATCACCCGTACGCGACCGGAGATTGTCGAAGCGTTCGTTCAACCAGGCGTCCAACAACGGCATGCCGTCCAGGGCCCCGGTGAATTCCGCCGACGTTGTCGCGAAGGTGACCCACGGGATGCCGAGCCGTTCGGCGATCAGCGCGCCGGCCACGGCCTGCTGGTCGACGACCAGTACGTCCGGCCGGAATTCCTCGACCGCCGCGAGCACGTCCGGCGCCATCACCTCGCCGAGCGGGATCAGGAAGTCCTCCCACAGGAACTGCAACGCGGCCAGCTCGCACATCGCCGGGCGTGCGAACGGCTCGCCGTGCCTGCCGCGGGGCAGCGCGCAGGGGTAGATCTGCGCGGTACGGCCGGCCAGCGCCCCGACGATCTCCGGCATGCCCGCCCAGGCGACCTGGTGGCCGCGCGCGGTCAGCTCAGCGGCCACCCCGACGGCCGGATTGATGTGGCCGACCCGCGGCGGCACGACAAACAGGTATCGGGTCATGCCGCACCCACTTCCGCTGATCGGAACTCCACCGAATCCCTGGTCAGTCCGAGAAAGGCCTCCTCCAGCGACATGCGATCAACGCACAGTTCGTTGATCCGAATGCGGTGCTCCCAGGCCAGATCACCGATTCGCTCGGCGCTGTGCCCACGCACCGTCAGCACGCCCGGGACCGGAGCGCTGATCTCCACCCGGGGCCCGGCCAGGACCATCGTCAGGCGGTCTGCCTCGGGGGTGCACACGCGCACATGCGCCGGCGCGGCAGTGGCGATGAACTCCTCGACGGTGGTGTCCGCAATCAGCCGACCGCGGCCGATCACGATCAACCGCTGCGCGGTCAGCGCCATCTCCGAGAGCAGGTGGGAGGAGAGGAAAACGGTCCGGCCCTGCGCGGCCAGGTGCCGTAGCAGGGCACGGACCCAGCGGATGCCCTCGGGGTCCAGGCCGTTCACCGGTTCGTCGAGCATCACCGTCGCCGGATCGCCCAACAGCGCAGCGGCGATGCCGAGCCGCTGACCCATGCCCAGCGAGAACTCCCCGGCGCGGCGGCGCGTCACCCCGGCCAACCCCACCAAGTCCAGGACCTCCCCGACCCGACGTCGACCGATGCCGTTGGTCTGAGCGAGGGCGAGCAAGTGGTGGAAGGCCGGACGGGCGGCGTGCACCGCCCGGGCTTCCAGCAGCACGCCGAGTTCGGCCATCGGCACGGCGGCACGGCGGTAAGTCTTCCCGTTGACCCGCACCGAGCCCGAGCTCGGCCGGTCCAGGGCCGCGATCATCCGCATGGTGGTCGACTTCCCGGCGCCGTTCGGGCCCAGGAACCCGGTCACCACGCCGGGCGCAACCGTGAACGACAGGTCGTCCACCACCGTGGTGTCCCCGTAGCGTTTGGTCAGACCGCTGACCTCGATCACCGACGCCCCGTCAGTTCCCCAACTGTGTGGGTGGCGGCCGCCGCCCGCTCGTTCGCGAGGGAGAGCAGCTCGTCGAGTGCCCGGTGCATGCCGTCGATGAGCTCACGGGGCTGCGGCACTGCGGCCTCAACGCACAGGATGGTGAGGAAGACTCGGTCCCCGTGACCGGCGACCACGAAGTTGATGATCGTGCCGCCCTCGTCGGCCGGCCCGCTGAAGTGCACGGTCTCGACTTGCGATCCGGCCAGCGCACCCATCGGGCGCTGCTCACGGACGTGGGACACGATGAGGTTCCACTTGCGCTCGGTCTTCTGGCGATCGTGGCGCATCCGACGCCGTTTGTACCGCTGCAGCGAAAGGATCACCCACGGCGGAATCTGGTCCAGCCATTCGTCGAGCAAGTGCGGGCCCCGGACGACCAGCACACGTTTCGCCCGAGCGGTGACGGCACCGATCGTGATCAATCGCTGCCACGGGTCGGTGAGATCGGTGGCCAGCGTGGCCTTCAGGAACCCGACCCGGTTACCGAAAGTACGACGTGGCGCATTCGCCCGGTCCAGGCCCACCGGCACGTTCGCCACCAGTGAGGGTGTGGGCAGGCTGTCCCGCGCGGACAGATAGCCCCGCATCGCCCCGCCGACGAGCGCGAGCACGACGTCGTTGGTGGTGACCCCGGCCGCGTCCTTGATCCGGATCAAATCGGCGCTGCGCAATGTGGAACTGGCGAAGGTCTTTCGGCCGGTGAATGGTCGGTAGGGCCGGCACATCGCGGTGTCTCGACCGCTCGGCAGGGCGACCGGGGAGGCTGCGATCGCTGCCTTCGCCGTGGCCGAGCTGGTCCGCGTGGCGCGCACCAGAGCGGGCAGCCGGCACACCGTCCTGGCCTGGTCTGCCAGACCCTCGATGAGCAGCCGGCCCGTACTCGGTAGGGGCTCCGGCTCGGCTGTTTCCACCGGCTCGGCCCCGACATCGCTGACCAGAATCTGCAGTGTATTCAGCAGCGCGAAACCGTCGGTGACGCAGTGATGGACAGTCAGTACGGCGGCCTGCCGACCATCCGCCAGGCCGTGGACCAGGGTCAACCGCCACAGTGGCCGCCGCCGGTCCAGGTAACGCCCGGTTTGCTCGGCGCAGTAGGCGTCGAGCAGTGCCGCCGTGCCGGGGGCGGCGAGGGTGTGTTCCTCCACGTGATGGGTGATGTCGAACTCGGGATCGTCGACGTACACCGGACGGCCGAGTCCGAACGGAACGCCCACCACCCGCCACCGGAAGGCAGGCAGGGCGTCCAGCCGCTGCGCGACGTGGTGGCGCAGCTGCTGAACATCGAGCAGGGCCGACGATCCGTCCGCGGCGACGTACGGCCGCAACCGCAGCACCGCAAAACAATTCGCGGTCGTGCCGGAGTACTCCCCGGAATGGAAGGCGGAGTCGAGCCCCGACAATCGTCGGGCTGCGCGCGGGGGCGCCACGATTGCCCCGGCCCCGCTGTCCGCTGCGTGCTGACCGGTCATCAGCACCGGGACCAGGGTGCACAGCAAAAACACCGCGCCCAGTGCGAGGTGTCCCGATCGGTGTTCGCCCCGTTCGACGGCCGCTACGGCGGCGGTCGTCCACATGGCGGCATTGGCCGCACCCGCAAATCGGCAGCTCACCCCGAGCCGGCGCCACCGACCGCCGCGAGGCGCGGTGAACGCAGCGAGCGCGGCCACCGCCAGGCCGACCCCGATGGCCCACCGGGAGACCCACCACGACGGTCGATCGAGCTGCAGCCACACCAGCGTGCCCAGCAGGCCGACGAGCGCACCGACGACCAGTGCGATCTTCTGCTCACGCGTGGGCGGCGGGTTGCACCGCCGGAACGTTCGGCGAAGGGTGTTCACGCCAACACCTCCATGTGATCGGCGGCGGTGGCGGCGCCACCGGCGGCCCGGAAGGAGTCCCCCACGTACTCGGCACACTTGCGGTACATCGGGTCGTCCAGCACCAGGTCGATGGCCTCGCCCAGTCGCTGGGCGGTGATCCGCCCGAATCGCACCCGGGTGCCGGCCCCCGCGGTGACCACCTGACCGGCCACCGTCGGCTGGTCGTCCACGATCGGCGCCACCACGAGGGGAACGCCGTGCCACAGCGCCTCGCACACGGTGTTGTGCCCGGCGTGACAGACCACCGCGGAGCACCGGGGCAACAACTCCACCTGCGGCACCGCGGGCAGCACCAGGACGCCGTCGGTCACCGTCCCACCCGCGAGCAAGTTGCCGGGGTCGACGATGACGCCCTGCAGCCGGTCGACGCGGTCGGTGAGAGCGGTGTGAGCGGCCGTCAGGAACGCCGATCCCGCGTCGGTGTTGACCGTGCCCAGGCTGACCAGCACCAGCCTGCGTGCGGCGTCGAGGCGTTCGACGGGGAATTGCCCGTAACCCGGTCGGGCCGCGATCGACGGACCCACGAAGCGGATCGGTCCACCCGGCGAGACCGCGCAACCGGAGAGCTCCGGGGTGGTGAAGGCGATGATCAGGTGCGGGGAGAACCGCAGGTCGGCGCCGCCCGGCGGGACGCCCATCCGGTGCCGCAAGGTGCCCAACAGGTCGCTCACCCAGGCTTCGACCAGTGGCCTGCCGTCGCGGGCCGCGATCAATTCCGCTGAGGTCGTCGCGGACGTCACCCACGGGATGCCCAGCTGCTCGGCCACCAGCGCGCCCGCCACGGTTTGTTGGTCGACGATCACGACGTCCGGCCGGAACTGCGCCACCGCGGTGCGCACACCCGGCACCATCGTTTCGCCGAGCGGAATCAAGAACTGTTCCCACAGGAACTGCAGGGCGGCCGGGCCCCGCAGGCCCGGTGGGCGACCGACCGGTGCCCCGCAGGCATCCCGCGGCACCGCGCAGTCGAAGATTTCGGCACTCGGACCCGCGAGCCGGGCGATGATCTCGTACTGGCCGGCCCAGGCCACCCGGTGCCCGCGCGCCGCGAGTTCCGCGGCCACGCCGACCGTCGGGTTGATGTGCCCGACCAGCGGCGGCACCACGATCAGGAACCGGCTCATGAGGCGGCTCGCAGCCCGGGCCCGGCCGGCCGCGTGACGGCGACGCCCTGCTCGGCCAGCCAGCTCAGGATGAGCGTGCTGATCTGCTCCGGGGCGCCGGAGAGCACGAAGTGGTCCTGATCCGCCAGCACGGCCGTGCGACAGTCGGGCAACGCGTCCACCATCTGATCGGCCAGGTCGACGAGGTCGGAATCGGCGGCGTAGACGGCGAACACCGGGCAACGAATGCGCCAGAATTCGGTCGGTTCCAGCAGCAGGCGGCTGGCCAGCATGTCGTCGACCAGCGCCGTGGTACGCAGCATGCGGGACGCCCGCAGGGCGAGGCGGCCCATGTGCGAACCGTGCTGCGCACTGATCGAGGCGATGGACGCCTCCCAGTCCGGGTCGGTCCTCCCGTGCTCCAGGCTGGGGGCCACCCGGGTGGCCCAATCCGGCGTGGCCGGTTCCGATTCGATGGCGAAAATGCTCGCCACCCGATCCGGATGCAGGACGGCCATGCCGAACGCGACCATGCCGCCGAAGCAGTTGCCCACCAGGTGCACCGGGCCGGCGATGCCGAGTTCGTCGAGCAGGGCCGGCAGGTCCTCGACGAAGCGCTCCAGTTGGTAACCCGACCCCGGCCGAGTGGTGCGGCCATGACCACGCTGGTCGTACATGACGACGTCAAGGCCGGCCTCCGCCAGCGCGGGGGCCACCGTGAAGTAGTAGGTGGCCAAGGTGTCGGCCGGGAAACCGTGCACCAGCACCACGGTGGCCGCCGGCGGCCGATCGAGCGGCCCGAGACGCTCCACATGAAAACGCAGCCCGGCGACGTCGTGGAACGTCACCGCAAACGCGCCTGGGTCACCGTCAGACCATCAACCACGTGGTAGACGAGCTCCCCCACCGTGAGCGCAATCAATTCGTCCAGGTGCTTCCCGGCGACGAACTCGGCGAAGTTGACCCGCTCGCCCCAGCGAGCGTTGAGCATGACCGCGAGAGAGACCATGTCGATGCTCTCCAACTCGAGGTCGTCGTTGAACGACGTGTCCATGGTGATGTCCGCGCAATGCGGGCCGATATCGGCAAGCACGGCCGCGAGCATGTCCGCGATCTCGGCGAGAACCTGCTCGATGGTGGGGTTCACGGTGGTGGGGTTCATGGTGGTGGTCGCGGTCATGCTGAAACCGTCCTCTCGCGATGGTGGCCGGGGCTGAGCTCGGCCGTGATGGGTCCGTCGGCGGCCAGCGCCACCACGTAGGTACGTGGCGGCAATCCGGACCGGCTGGTGATGCAGCTGATGTCCACGCAGTACGTGGCCGGCTTTTCTGAGCCTTCGTCAGCCACGGTCACCCAGATCTGTCGTGTCTGCGCGGACACGACGGCGAAGTCCCGCGGCCGGCCCTGCAGTCCGGTCCCGCGCGCCTTCGCGACGGCCTCCTTCGCCGCCCAGAAGCGGGTGAACCACACCTCGGGCGAATCACCGGTGGCCAGGCAGGCCGCCAATACGTCGCGCTCCGCGGGCGCGAGTGCGAACTCCACCGTGCCCGGTGGACGCTCCGACACCTGCTCTATGTCGATGCCCACCCCGAAGCCCGCGGCGGGCCGGGCGACCGCGACGGCCGTGTCGGCGCAATGCGCCACCGAGACCTCCAGGCCGGGCAAAACCCGACCGTGCATCCCGCTGACCCGCGGCTTGCCGTTTTCGTCGTTACCCACGAAGATCTCCGCCGGCCAGAGCGGGCCCTCACCATCCGCCCACAGCAGGTGCCGCACCGCGTCCTTGACGGCCAACCGCCCCAGCACCCAACCCCGGCGCCGACGTGGCGGCTGCCGTTCGGCCAACTGCCGTTCGGCCGCGCTCAAGTACCGCCGCATCACGATGTCCCGGGTGGCCAGATCCGCAGAGTGATCGACCATCAGCACCCAGCCGTCGGGCTGCACGGTGCCGTGCGCGTTGCGTTCCACGCAGCGCTCCACCGGCAACGACGCCGCGTCCGAGTCGAACCGTCGGTCGCGCCAGCCCGACACTTCCGCCCACACCACGTCGCGCCCGCCGGGTCCGGGCACGCACAGCTGCACGTCGGCGGCCAACGTCTCCTCGGAACACTCGACGATCCGGATGTGGCAGCTCACCTGGACGCCGGGCGCCGGGGCCGGGGCGTGGAACCGAATCGCGCGCATGCCGATCGGGAAGACCAGGGTGCGGTCGACCCCACGCGCCATGATCCAGCAACCCAGGATCTGCCCGACGTTGTCCAGCAGTGCCCCCGGCGCCGCGGGTGCGGTGATGACCCCGCGGATGTGCGCCGGACCGATCGCCGAGAGGGCACTGACCGCCTGGAACGCGGGCCCGTGGAACATCCAGCGCCGCGCATACATCTGAGCCGCCGTCAGCGGCGGTGGTTCCTCGGCGGGATCGATCAGCCACGGGTCGGGCGGGGGTGGGTAGGCCCCGGCCAGTTCCACCGTGCCCCGGGCGCAACCGCCGAAGGTCGCCGCCAACCGACCGTCCGCGGTCGGCTCGAGGCCGACGTCGATGCTGCTTGCCGGGATCACCGGTACCCACCGCTCGAACCGCAGGTCGTGCAGCGCCACCACCACGCCACCGGGGTTGGTCGCCCGGGCAGCATCGGCCAGATGCTCCACGATTGTGGTCGCCGGGATGACCGGGAACCGATCGGAGGCATCGGGCCAGCCCGGACGCTGGCTGAAGAAGCAGTGGTCCGCCAGATAGGGCATGGACTCCAGGGAAACCGGCAACACCGCATGCGAGGGGGCCGGCCATTGCACGGGCCGTCCCGGTGGTGCCGTCACCTGAGGTGGGGTCAGGTTCGATGGGACCTCGCGGCGTGCAGCGAGCGCATCGCGGCCCGCCGTGAGCAGCGCCAGCGCGGAGCGCTCGGCCTCCCCGATCAGCGCCTCGAACTCGGCCACCGCCGGGAAATGTTCGGCGAGTTCGCGCAGTTCCGTCCGCGCGGCCGCCGGTGCATGCGCCCCCATCCCGGCCTGCAGGCCGGGCAGTTGCTCGGAGTTCAACGAAACCAACGAGCCGCCCAAGTTCAGCCGCACGCTTGGCGCCCGGTTCCGGGTGGGAGCCAGGGCAGTCAGGTCGACGTCGGCACCGCCGGCCCACAACGCTGTGGCCGCCAGTCGGAGCTGCGCCAGGCCTTCGCGCCGCGCGGATGCCGCCGCGATGGTCAAGTGGTCCTGCTCCCGCAGGGTATCGGCGACCAACCCCGTCAACTGGCCAACCCCGACCTGCACGAAGGCCCGGAAGCCCGCGGCGTACATGGCCTGCAGCAGCGGGCGGAAGCGCACCGGTTCCAGCAGATGGCGCGTGTGCAGAGCACGCACGGCCGCGGCGTCGGCGGGGAATTCGGCCGCCGTGGTGGCCGACCAGACCGGAATGCTCGCCGGGTGGATGCCGAAGAGATTCGCGCTGCGCCGGATCGACTCCAGATACGGCTCCAGCATCGGGGTGTGGAATCCGGACCGGAACGGCAGGACCTGCCCGAGCACGCCGCGGGCCCGCATCGCCAGGACGAACGCGTCCACCTCGTCGTTGGGCCCGCACACGATTGTCTGCTGCGGGGCGTTGTCGTGGGAGAGAACGATCCGGGTCCCGGTCGGGGAGGACGCCGACAGGGCAAGTTCGTCGAGCACGAGTTCCGCGCTCGCGCCCACGGCGGCGTAGGCCAGGCCGGGCACCTGGACCGCATCCGGGTCGTAGCCGGCCAGGAAGTTGTCGAGGTCCTCCGCGCAGTAGAGGCCGCCGGCAACCATGGCGCTCCACTCACCGACGCTGTGGCCGGCGACGGCATCCGGGACGATCGCGATCCGGCGCAGCGCGCTGTCCAGCAGACGGCCGACGGTCATCACCCCGACCATGTGCCGACCCACGTCACCGACGATGTCGGCGCCCTCGAACAGCTCTGCCGCGGGCAACCGCAAGTGTGCCGACACATCGGCCACCCGCGGCGCGAACGTGTCCTCCAGGCCGGGAAACAGGAACGCCACCCGGCCCCGGCCCGGGCCGAGCAACGGCTCCGGGGAAAACCAGACGTCGCTGCGGCCGCGCCAGGCCTGGCCGCGTTCGACCGCCCAGCGGGCAAGCGCGAGCCGCTTCTCGGTCGGCTCGACAATGCCGAGCCGACACGGCGGGGCGTTGCGGACATCGTCGGACAGGCCGGCCGCCACCACCTCGGCGTCGGGGGCGTCGAGCATCCGGGCGAGCGCGTCCGGCGCGGACGCCGCCAGGCGCAGCACCCGCTCCGGCTCATTGATCCGGACCCGTTGGCTCGGGGTGGACCCCGTCCCGGACCAGGCGGGCGTGGCGGCCCCGGGGGCCTGCTCCAGCACGACGTGCGCGTTGATGCCGCCGAAGCCGAAGGCGTTCACGCCGGCGCGGCGCGGGCCGTCGGACTCCCAGGGTGCGGCCGCAGAGATGGTGCGGAACCGGGTGCCGGCCAGTGCCGGATGCGGTTGGTCGCAGTGCAGCGTCGGCAGCAGGACGCCATGGTGGACGGCCAACGCCGCCTTGACCAACGAGGCCACGCCGGCGGCCGGCATGGTGTGCCCGATCATCGACTTGACCGAGCCGAGCACGGCGCGTGCCCGATCTCCCTCCGGTCCGCCGAACACTTCCTGAAGGGTCGTCAGTTCCGCGGCATCGCCGACCGGCGTCCCGGTGCCGTGGGCCTCGAGCAGACCGATCGAGCCGGGCGCGGTGGGATCCAGGCCCGCTGCCGCCCAGGCCGCCCGCACGGCCCGGGTCTGCCCGCCGGGGTCGGGGTTGGCCAGCGCCGCCGTCCGCCCGTCGCTGGCCACGCCCGTGCCGCGGATCACCGCGTACACGCGGTCACCGTCGCGCTCGGCATCGGCCAGCCGCTTGAGGACCACGACGCCGGTGCCCTCGCCCATGAGCACACCGTCGGCATCGCGGTGGAACGGCCGGATCCGCTGGCTCGCCGACAGCGCGCCCAGCTGCGTGAACACGCTCCACATCGTGATGTCGTGGCAGTGGTGCACGCCGCCCGCCAGCATGACGTCGCAGCGTCCCCGGATCAGCTCCGCCACGGCCGCATCCACCGCCACCAGCGAGGAGGCGCACGCCGCGTCGACGGTGCTGGCCGGACCGCGCAGGTCCAGACGATTCGCGATCCGCGACGCCGCCAGATTGGGCACCAGCCCGATGGCGGACTCGGGACGATCCGGGCCCAGCTGGGCCACGAAGGCGTCGCGGATGGCGCCGAGCTGCTCGGCCCCGAGCTGCGGTGCCAGCTGGCCGAGGGTGCGCAGCATCTGGTGCACGGTGCGCACCCGCTGGTCCAGCCGGACCAGACCGGGTGTCAGATATCCACCCCGGCCCAGGATCACGCCGACGCGGTCGCGGTCGGGCAGCCGGTCCGGTCCGCCGGCATCGGCGATCGCCGCCTCGGCCACGTGCAACGCGATCAGCTGATCCGGTTCGATCGCGGACACCGAACTGGGCATGATCCCGAATCGAGTGGGTTCCACCACGGCGTATTCGTCGACGAACCCACCTCGGCGGCAGTAGATCCGGTCCGGTGCCGCCGGGCCGGTCGCGTTCGCCGCGGACGGGTCGTAGTACGCCGGATCCCACCGGTGCTCGGGGACCTCGGCGATGGCGTCGATGCCCGCCACCAGGTTGCGCCAATAGGTGTCCAGATCGGGGGCACCGGGCAGCAGCACGGCCATCCCGACGATGGCGACACCGTCCGGCCGTCCACCGCCGACGGCGCCCATCACCAGCCCGACGCGGTGTAGACGACCGAGCGCAGCGCCTCGGGTCCCCAGGCGAGTTCGCGCAGCAGGGCGCGCGTGCCGGCCTCGGCATCGATCAGGCGGATCCCGCGGCGCGTGTAGTCCCGGGCGAGTTCGGCGGACACCATGCCCCCGTGGATTCCGCAGGGCGACCACGGGCCCCAGTGCACGGTCAAGCACCGGCCTCCGGTTCGCCGCGACCAGCGCGCGCCAAGGGACTCCAGGGCGTCGTTGGCCGCGGCGTAGTCGACCTGGCCGCGGTTGCCCAATGCGCCGGCGACGCTGCCGAACAGGACGGTGAAGCGCGGGCCGTCGGGCAGCTCGCCCAACGTGTCCAGCAGCGCGCGTGCTCCGTCCGCCTTGGTGGCGAACACCCGCGCGAACGAGCGGGCGTCCTTCTCGGCGAACAGCTTGTCCTCGATGACGCCCGCCGCGAACACCACGCCGTCCAGTCGTCCGTACGCGGCGTGTACTTCCTTGGCGGCGCGGCTCAGCGCCGTCGGGTCCGCGGCGTCCACCGCGCGGTAGTGCGCCGCTGAACCCAGCACGGTCAGCTCGGCGAGCGTGGCGGTCACCTCTCGGGCCGCCAGCAGGGCACCCGCGAATGCGTCGATCTCTGACATCGGGAGTCCCCGGTGGGCGAGCACGGCGCGCAATTGGGTCCGATCCAGCGCCGCGGCGGTGTCCGAGTCCTCGGGCTCGGTGGGCAGCGGGGTACGGCCCAGCAGCTCCAGCCGGCACCCCGACGTGGCGGCGAGCAGCGCGGCGAACCGGGCGGTGATGCCCCGGGCACCGCCGACGAGCAGGACGACCGCGTCCCGATCCAGGCCCAGGGCCGCAGCCTCCGACGCCCCCTCTCCGGCCGGTCCGGCGCCGGTGTGCGCCAGGACGCCGAGATCGGATTCCACCAGGGCCAGGCCACGGCGACCCACAGCGCCGCGCAGCACCACGGGCTCGCGATCCTCGGCCAGCAACTCCGCGACGACAGCGTTGGCGACGCTCTCGCCCGCGGTGTCGTCGACCTCGATCAGCCGCACGAGCATGTCCGGGTATTCGCGGGCCAGACTGCGCACGAGCCCGCGCAGGCCATCGGCCCGTCCGGAGGAGGCCGCAAGCCCGTCCACGGCCGGGCGGACCGCGAACAGTAGGCGAGGACGAGCGCGCAACGCGGCCTGCAGGGCGGGCACGCAGGTCGGCAGGACATCCGGGCCCTCGTCGCAGAGCGGGTCGAGCAGCAGCACACCGTCGATCGAGTCGTCGGCCGCGCCGGCCTCATGGGTCGCCTCACGCAGGAGCACCTCGACGCCGTGACCGCTCAGCCGGGCGGCGACGTCGCCCGCGACGGCGGCTCCGCCCAGGACGAGGACCCGCGTTCCGGCCAGGGTGGCGATGTCGGCCGCGCCCGCGGACAGCGGGGTCTCGACGTGCACCAGGCGGACCGGCGGGTGTCCGGTGATCCCCGGCTGCGCCACCGGCACCGATTCGGCGGCCGGCGGGCCGACCAGCCGAGCGGTGAGCCAATCGGTGACCGCGAGTGCGGTGCGGGCCCGGGACAGCTCCTCGAGCTCTGCATCACTGAGTGCATCCAGACCGGCTCGGCCGCCACCGGCGAGTCGCTGGGCCAGCAGACCCACAATCTCCGTGCGTTTGATGGAGTCGATCGACAGATCGCTCTCCAGGTCGAGCTCCGGTTCGATCATCTCGGGGGGGTAGCCGGTGCGCTCTGCGACGATCTCGATGACGATGCGCAGCACCGCGTCGTGATCGAGCGTCTCGACGGTCGGCGACTCGACGACGATCGGCACGATGCCCGACGCCGCGACGGAGGCCGGCGACATGACGGGTGCGGGCGCCGCCAGTGCCGGGCCGGACAGCGGAGCCGTGGCGGCCCGCGGGACGAACGATCCGTCAGAACCCAGGCGAGCCAGCAGAACGTCACGCTGCGCGGCCAACATCTCTCGACCCGCTCGCAGGAAGTCCGCGATCAACGCGTCCGTCGCGGCTTGGAACGAGTACCCATCCGCCGGCGTTGCCACCAATGGCTCCTTGATCATGTGGGTCGGCGCCAACGCACCGGGCAAGTAGTTGCCGTTCGCGGTACGGACGAGCTGCCCGTCCACGGTCCAGCCGGGGTGACGCGAAACCGGCGCGGTGGCGGCGTCAACGGCGTCGCGCCCGCGTAGCAGGCGTCCGGGGTCGACGTCGACGCCGCAGACGGCCAGTGCGGCCAGCGCATCGAGAAAACCGGCGATGCCATCCCGCCGGTCCTCCAGCGCAATGGCCCGGTGGGGTCGGTCGCCGAGCACGGCCGATACGCAGCGGGTGAGTACCGCACCGGGCCCCGCCTCGACGAACACCCGAGCGCCCGCCGCGTACATGGCCTCGATCTGGTCCACGAATCGCACCGGCGACACGAGCTGGGCCGCGAGCTCGGTCCGAATGTGCGCGGGGTCCGCCGGGTATACCGCGGCGGTGCGGTTGGCGAACACCGGCAATTCCGGGGAGCGGATCTCGCGGGTGGCCAGCACGTGGGCGAACAAGGAGCCCGCATCGGCCACGACGGGACTGTGGAACGCGCACGCGACCGGGATCCGCTTGACCGAGAAGCCGGCCGCGGCCAGTTCCCCGATCGCCCGCTCGACCTCGTCCGTGCCACCGGAGATCACGGTTTGCCGCGGGGCATTGAGATTCGCCGCGACAACCTGCCCGCACAGTCCGGCGGCGGCCAGCACGGCCTCGACCTCGGCGGCACCGGCGGTCACCGCGGCCATCGCGCCGGGGTCGGCGCCCTCGCCGACCGCCTGGAGAATCACCCGGCCGCGTTCGTGGCTGAGCAACGGCAGGTCCTCGGCCGCCAGCACGCCGGCCGCACACAGCGCGACCAGTTCGCCGTAGCTGTGCCCGGCGAGCAGATCGGGATACACGCCGGCCATCGCCAGCAGGTCGGCAGCGGCCAGGCCAACCATGCCCAGGACGGGTTGGGCAATCCGGGTGTCCACCACTCGCGCCCGCGCCGCCGCGGTGGCTTCCGGCGTGAATGTCGCCGCGGGAAACAGCACCTCGGCGTACTCCGCACCCCACTGCAGGTACCGCTGCAATGCCGGGAAGGCCGCGAACAACTCGGCGAACATTCCGACCCGCTGGCTGCCCTGCCCCGGAAACACGAACGCCACGCGGGAGGAATCTGATCTGCCCTCAGTTAGGACATCGGCCGGGTCGGAGTCGGCCAGGTGCAGCCCTGCGGACGGTGCGGGATCCGTTGCCAGGGCGCCGTGCAGCAGCACGACGAGTTCCGCGACGTCCGCGGCGACGATCGCGATCTGGACCGGCCCGTGCCCGGCTTCGGCCCGGTGCGCCGCCGCCAGCGCGAGGTCGCGCAGGCGCCAGGGGTTTGGCTCGAGTTCGGCCAGCCGTAGCAGTTCGGTCACGCCGCCTCGAGCCCGGGCGGAGTCCGCGCCGCGGAACAGGAACAACTCGGCGGGCCACTGGTGCTGTCCGTGCCTCGGGGCCGGACTCTCGTGGGCCCGCAGCACGGCATGGAAGTTGGTGCCGCCGAAGCCGAACGAGCTGATCCCGGCGACACGTTGCGCCCCGCGCGCCACCCATGGGCGGGCCTCGGTGTGGAAGGCGAACGGGCTGGTCGCCGGCTCCCAGGCGGGGTTCGGCCTGGTGAGGTGCAGCGTTGGCGGCTTGACGCCGGTGTGCAACGCCAGCGCGACCTTGATCGTCCCGGCCAGGCCGGCGGCACACTTGGTGTGGCCGATCTGCGATTTGACCGACCCGAGCGCGCAACTGCCCGGTGCCGCTCCCGCCCCGGTGAATAGTTCGGTCAGCGTGGTCAGCTCTGTGCGGTCGCCGACCACGGTGCCGGTGCCGTGAGCCTCGAGTAACCCGACGTCGGCCGGCCCGATGCCGGCGCTGCGATACGCGCGTTCCAGCGCCGCCCGTTGGCCCTCGGGGCGGGGCGCGGTCAGACCCAGTGACCGTCCATCACTTGCACTGCCGACTCCGGCCACCACCGCGTAGATGCGGTCGCCGTCACGTTCCGCGTCCACCAGGCGCTTGAGCACCAGGCAGGCCGCACCCTCCCCGAGCGCGATGCCATCGGCACCGGAGTCAAAGGCCCGCGAGCGTCCGGTGGGCGACAGCGCCTGCACGGAGGCGAAGAGCAGGTAATCGGCGATCCCGTTGTGCAGGTCGGCACCCCCGCACAGCACCATGTCCGCGGTCCCCGCGACGAGCTGACTGCAGGCCACGTCCAGCGCCGCCAGCGACGAGGCGCAGGCCGCGTCCACCGTGAAGTTCGACCCGCCGAGGTCGAGCCGGTTGGCGATCCGCCCGGCGATGACGTTGGACAGCGTGCCCGGGAACGTGTCCTCGGTGACGACCGGCAACTGCGCCGCGATCCCGTCCGGAACGCCACCGAGGTAGCCGGGCAGCAGTGATCCCACCATTCCCGCGCCGGCCAGGTCGCTGCCCGCTTCGGCACCGAAGATCACGCTGGTGCGGGCGCGATCGAAGGCCCGGCCGGCGCCCTGCCCCAGCGGGTCGTAGCCGGCGTCGAGCAGGGCCCGGCGAGCGACCTCGAGGGAGAGCAATTGGACCGGCTCGATGCTGCCGAGTGCGGTCGGCGGGATCCCGTAGCTCAATGCGTCGAAGGGCACGGGTGAGAGGAAGCCGCCCCACTTCGACGGGGTGGTGCCCGAAGCGCCGTCCGCGGACCAGTAGATCGCCGGGTCCCAACGCTCGGGCGGCACCTCGGTCACCGCATCGACACCGGCGACGATGTTGGCCCAGAACGCGGCCAGATCCGGCGATTGTGGGAAGACGCAGGCCATGCCGACCACGGCGATGTCCAGGGGCGCCGCAGCGGCCTCATCCACCGCTGTGTCGCGATCCTGACGGTGCGTCAGTGCTTGGGCGATGAGAAGTTCGGCGGCACCGGTGCTGACCGCGGCGTGCAGGTCGGCGATCGTGGTGACGTCGTCACGCAGGACCGTCACCTGACCCGCCATGAACATGCCGCGGGTGATCTGCCCGTCCTCGTCGATGTCCACCAGGTCATCGCCGACCCGTTCCAGGCCCTTGCTGGCGATGCGCAGCCGCCCGAGATTGAGGTTCTCCAGGCGCTCCCAGATCTCCCGCTCGGCCACCCCGGCGGCCCGCAAATCCTCGCGCTGCGCCTCGAACTCGGCGGTGAACGCGCTCGGCACACACCGGGTGACGTGCCCCGGCGCCGTCTGCAGCAGCGCCGTCGCCTGCGCGCGCAGCGCCTGCCGCTGGAACTCCGGGAGCACGGCGCCGCAGGACACCGCCTCGGCGGTGAACAGGTAGGAGGTCCCCATCAGGCAGCCCGCCAGCAACCCACCGCCATCCGCCGTGCGCGGTGCCAACGGCGCGGCCATCGCGGCGACCAGCGCGGCCGACCGCTCGTCATGGATGCCTCCGGCAAACAGCACCTCGACCCGCTCAGTGCCCTTCGCGGTGGCCAGGAAGTCCTCCAGGACGGCCAGTTGCGTCTCCCACAGCGCGAAGCTGTGCCGCGGACCGATGTGGCCACCGCACTCGGCGCCCTCGAAGATGAAGCGGCGTGCCCCATCGGCGAGGAACTGCTGCAGCAGACCCGGCGAGGGCACGTGCAGGAACGTGGTGATGCCAACGTCCTCCAACGCGCGCGCCTGCGACGGGCGACCGCCCGCGATGATCGCGTGGGTCGGACGGGCGGCGCGCACCTCGGCCAGTTGGGCGCTGCGCACGTCTTCCGGGGCGAAGCCGAGCACGCCGACACCCCAGGGCGCGTTCCCGACCTCGGCCGCGGTCTGCGCAAGCATCGCCCGGGTCTGTTCGGGCCCGGCCAGGGCCAACGCCACGAACGGGAGCGCGCCCCCGGCGGCCACCGCGGCGGCGAACCGCGGCTGGTCACTGACTCGAGTCATCGGTCCCTGGGCCAGCGGCAGTGGGCTGCGCAGCACTCGGCACAACGGTGCCGCCGGACCGAGCCAATCGGTCGGCGCGCCCGGAACTGCCGCCGCCTGCATCAGGTTCGAGATTGATTCCTGCACGGCGTGCACCGCACGCGTCACGGTGCCCCACCGGTCGGCGAACATCGCGGCAAGCGACCCGTCCTGACCCACCGGCAGTTCGATGCCCGCACCGCCACGGCCGGCGCGGCCGCGTAACACCCGACGCCCGTCCACCACCACGGTCTCCGACCCGTCCATGCGCCGCACCAGAGCCGCGACCTCGCCGGGGACCGACGATTCGGCCAGCAGCGCCAACTGGCTGTCCAGCACCACCCCGGCCGCGCCGACGGCCACCACGGCAGCCGCGGTGCGCGGCCCGATGCCCCCGGCGGCCCAGACCGGGACGGTGATCTGCGGTGTGGCGAGCAACTGTTGCAGCAGCACGAACGTGCTCAGTTCCCCGACCCGTCCACCACTGTCGGCGCCCCGCACGATGAGCCCGTCCGCGCCGGCCGCGACCGCATCGCGCGCCTCGGTCAGCTCAGTTACCTCGACCAGCACGCGCCGGCGGCCGCCCA
Source organism: Sporichthyaceae bacterium (assembly GCA_036493475.1). Classification (NCBI taxonomy): domain Bacteria; kingdom Bacillati; phylum Actinomycetota; class Actinomycetes; order Sporichthyales; family Sporichthyaceae; species Sporichthyaceae bacterium. The sequence goes on from DASXPS010000172.1 coordinate 35,624, forward strand.
GTTGCCCGACATCCCAGCCGGGCACCTGCAGCGCGGCCAGTACGACGGTGTCGGGCGATGCACCGTCGCCGGTGCACAGGTCGGCGGCGGTCAGCACACAACCGGGCGCGACCCGCACGCCGTACGGGCCACGGACGTCCGCAGCCAGGCGAGCCAGTGCCTCTCGTCCGGACCGGTCACCGGTCCCGAGGTCGAGTACACCGAGGGTGCCGGCTGCACACAGTGCTGTCGCCAGACCCGCGTCCGGCAGGGCGAACGGGGTGATGCCGATGATGGTGTCGGTCCAGGCCCTCCGTAAGCGCATGCCCATCCCCTTGCAGGTGCCAGTGCGATCGGCATCACGTACCGAAGAAGGAAGGGCCCCTGGTGCTCGGGAGTCCTCGCGTCGGGGGTCGATTAGCGCCACGGCGGCGCAGCCGTCAGCAGAAATTAGTCATTTGTTCATGAACGGCATCCGCGTCACGAAAAGGCCATCGTGTTTTGCGGCAAAAATGGCGGCGAGTGGGTTTCCGATCACCGTTCCAAGATCAACATACAAGGCGATGAATGCGTTACGTCAAGTAATGGGCTCGTAAAGAGACCTTGATCAACTTCTCAAAATGTCATTTTTGTAAAGGGCTGCAGATCGCTCTGCAAAGCCGAACATTTGAGATTTGCCGCGCCCGGCGGCCGAGGTCGCATGGGCCCCCACATGGGCGTTTTGCCATCTCCTCATGCGCGTCGCGACGCCATCGCGGATGCGCCCGCACGCGCAAACGGGGCCCGGGCGCGTCCGCATGCCGAGACACGGCGGGCTGATTCAACTGTTCGTAATATGACAATCATGTGCCGACGACTCACGATTTAAGTCGCACCATTTATCTCGTTGTGATACGTCAGTAAACGTGCAGCAATCACCCGGGTTACCGAAATCGACCGGAAACGTCGCCCAGCGTTGCCGGCCGAATACTGCTGGTCGCCGAAATTCACCCGCTCGCGACCGCGCGGGATTCGCCGCCGCCGGATGTCAGACGTCACGCGACCAATTCCGCATGCAACACAACTGCCGCGGGAACGCCTGATCATCGCGGGACAGGCACCCCTGCGGAACGGTCGCGCCGTAAACGGCATGGTGGTGCTCGCCTCGAGATCTTCGTGGCCGGACATCCTCTAGAACAACACCACGAGGGGCACCATGACGCGACCGCAGCACGACCCCAATGCCAAGCCACCGATCGCGCTGATGCCCAGCGACGTGTCCAGCCGGATCGGGGTGTTCGATCGGTTCGCCGGCCTGATGGCGACGTTGGCCAGCCGCGCGCCGTTCTTCATCTTCTGCATCGGTCTGGTGATCGCCTGGTTGGTCGAGGGCATCGTCAAGATTGCCGACGGCGGCGGGATCAGCGCCTTCCAGGACAGCGCCTACCAACTGCAGATCAACACCACGACGACCATCGTCACTTTCCTGTTGGTGGCCCTGCTGCAGAACAGCCAGACACGTTCCGATCAGGCCACCCAGCACAAGCTGAATGCCATCGCCGACGGGCTGGCGGACTTCATGGAGCAGATGGCGCAGATGCACGACAACGCCAAGCTCCACCAGGACCTGGTGGAGCTGCGCGATGCCGTGGGGCTGGAGAGCCGGGAGAACACCAGCCACAAGTAGTGACGCCGCGGCGGGTCCGCCACACCCTGATCTCCTTTAGTTAGTTGACACTTACGTAAGTATATTCTAACGTTCAATGCATGGACGCCGCACTCAAGGCCCTGGCCGTACCCCGCCGCCGGGAGATCCTCCGCCTGGTGTGGTCGCAGGAGCTGGCGGCCGGTGACATCGCCGATCAATTTCCCGACGTCACCCGCCCCGCGATCTCGCAGCACCTGACGCTGCTCAAGGAGGCCGATCTCGTGGCCGAACGGCGCGACGGCACCCGTCGGCTCTATCGGGCGAACACCGACACGATGGCCGACCTGCGGGCGTTCCTCGATGACTTCTGGACCTCCGGCCTCGAGCGATTGCGCAATGTCGCCGAGGCCGCGGAAGACCGCAAGCGACAGACGAAGGGCAGCAACTGATGGCCGAGCTGGTACGCGAAATCATGATCGCCGCCTCCCCGGAGACGATCTGGCCGTTCCTCACCGACTCGGCACGGCACGCCGAGTGGTGCGGCACGATCGCCGAGATCGACGCCCGCCCCGGCGGCGTGCACCGGGTGCTCATCCAGGGCCAACACCCGGGCGTGGGTGAGTACCTCGAGGTGGTGCCACTGGAAAAGGTGGTCTTCACCTTCGGCTGGGACGAGCCGGGCCACCCGATCCCGCCCGGCTCCACGACCATCGAGATTTCCCTACGCCCCGAGGGCGACAAGACCCGCGTGCGGCTCACCCACAGCGGGCTGCCCGAGGACGCGGTTTCCGACCACACCAAGGGGTGGGACCACTACCTCTCCCGGCTCGCGATCGCCGCCCCCGGTGGCAACGCGGGTATCGACGCACCGAACTGACCTCTCCTCAGAACAGGAGCGAGACGATGACCGAGCACCGCACCGCAACCCGCGAACAGTGGCTGAAGGAACGCCTCGATCTGCTCGACGCCGAGAAGGAGCTCACCCGGCGCACCGACGAGCTGCGGCGACGCCGCCTGGAGCTGCCGTGGGTTCGGGTCGAGAAGGACTATCGCTTCGACACCGAGGGTGGCGCGGCCACCCTCGCCGAGCTGTTTCGCGGCCGGTCGCAACTGATTGTGTATCACTTCATGTACGCGCCGCACTGGGACGAGGGCTGCCCCAGTTGCTCGAGCTGCGCCGACAGCTTCAATCAGACGCACCTACACCTGCAGAACCACGACGTCGCGTTCACCGCCGTCTCCCTGGCCCCGCTGGAGAAGCTGCTCGCCTACCGGGACCGGATGCAGTGGAGCTTCCCATGGGCGTCGTCCGCGCCGAGTGACTTCAACGTCGACTTCAACGCCTCGTTCACCGAGGAGTCCGTCGCCACCGGCAAGCAGTCCTACAACTTCCGCGCCCTCGAGGGCTGGCAGGTCGATCCGGCCAACCTGCCGTTCGAAGGTCCCGGCATGAGCGCGTTCGCCATCGAGGGCGGCGCCGTGTTCCACACGTATTCCGCCCATGCGCGTGGCCTCGACGTCCTGTGGAACATGTGGCAATGGCTCGACCGCGCCCCCCGCGGCCGCAACGAGGGCGACATGGCCTGGTTCCAGCGCCACGATCGGTACGCGGACAGCTACCGCTGACGTGGTCGACGGCATTTCAGTACGAATCCGCACACGGCCTCGACTCGGTGCTTCCGCGCTCCCTTGATCACGCC
>DASXPS010000173.1 GCA_036493475.1 Sporichthyaceae bacterium
GACCCGGCTCGGTGCCCACGTGGTGCACAAGTCCAACGCAATGGTGCACGTGTCCGGGCACGCCTCGGCGGGCGAGCTCGTCTACTGCTACAACCTGGTCAAGCCGCGGCACGTGATGCCCGTGCACGGCGAGCCCCGGCACCTGCGGGCCAACGCCGAATTGGCCATGCTCACCGGAGTGCCCGCCGCGCGCATCGTGATGGCCGAGGACGGGGTGGTTGTCGACCTCGTCGACGGCGTGGCCGGGGTGGTCGGTTCCGTGCCGTGCGGCTACGTGTACGTGGACGGCCTGTCCGTCGGGGACGTCACCGAGGCCTCGCTGAAGGACCGTCGGATCCTTGGCGAGGAGGGCTTCGTCTCGGTGTTCGTGGTGGTCGACGCCAATACCGGAAAGATCACCGGCGGGCCCGAGGTGTCCGCGCGTGGCTCCGGCATCGACGACGCGGCGCTGCAGGCCGTGCTGCCCCGGGTGGTGGAGGCGCTGCAGAACGCGGCGGTCGAGGGTGTGGCCGACGAGTACACGCTGCAGCAGATCGTGCGCCGAGTGGTCGGCAAGTGGGTCAACGAGACCTACCGGCGGCGCCCGATGATCGTGCCGGTGGTCGTCGCGGTCTGAGTCCCGCACGAATTTGAGCATCAGCTGATGTCTATATTCGTGTTACAGTCGTCGGCATGCGGACGACCATTGCATTGGACGACGACCTGCTGGCCGAGGCCGAGCGACTGAGCGGGATCACCGAGCGCACCGCGTTGGTCCGGGAGGCGTTGCGTGCGCTGATCGGACGCGAGAGCGCGCGCCGGTTGGCCGCCCTGGGCGGTTCTGATCCCGACGCGACCTCCGGTCCGCGGCGTCGCTCGGCGTGAGCCGGGTACTGGTCGACACGTCGATTTGGATCGACCATCTGCGCCAGACGAACCCCGAACTTGTGGCCCTACTCGACCCGGCCCTGGTGCTCGGTCATCCGTATGTGCGCGCGGAGGTGGCGCTGGGGTCTATCTCGGATCGTTGGCAGGTGTTGGGCCTGTTGGGCTGGTTGCCGCAGGCAACGGTCGCCACAGCCGATGAAGTGGTGAACCTGATCGAGCGTCATTCCTTGCACGGACGGGGTCTCGGATATGTCGATGCCCAACTGCTCGCGGCCACTTTGATCACGCCGGGCGCTCGGCTGTGGTCGCGTGATCGGCGGTTGGCTGCCGCTGCCCGCGACCTGGACATCGCTCACGCGGAGGCGGGCTGAGGGTTCCGTACCGAATTTCGGATCGGTACGGAGGTGCGAGGGCCGCCGAACTCGGATTGCTTTGATGTCGAAAGGTCGCGCGCGTCACGCTATCGGCGCTGTTCGGCCGGGTTGTTCGCCGGCATTTTGAATCGACTGTGGTGGATCGATTCATGGGGGGCACGAGCACGATGGCACAGCCGATCCGGACCTTTTTCAGCGTTGTCGACGGCGAGCAGGCCGAGGTGTACGTGCACGCCGACCGGTTGGAATGGGAGCAGCGGATTGTCCGAGCGTCCCGGCCGGGTCTGCGTGCCGAGGCCTCCTGGCTGATGGCCCACCCGCCGCACGCCGAGGTGATCACCCAACGGGTGCCGATCGCCGCTGTGAGCAGTGTGACCGTGTGGGCTGCCTGCTCGACGTTCACGGCGATCAGCGTGAACGCCGTTCCGGCGCCGGTTGAGTTCCGCGTCTCGCATGCCGATGCCGCCGCCGTCGCCGACCTGCTCACCGGCCTGGTGCTCGGTGCCGCGCCCGCCAACGTGACCTCCATCGCCGCGCTGCCCTCCCAGGTCCGCGGCGCGAACGTGGCCGATCAGATCCGGACGCTGGGCGCCCTCTACGCGGCAGGCATCCTCTCTGCCGAGGAGTTCTTCACCGAGCGCGAGGCGCTGCTCACGGCGGTGTGACTGGCGGGGGCGGCGTGGCAGCTGGGGTGTATGTGGCGATTGGGCTAGTTTGCGCCCATGGCATCTCGTGCGTCTCGTGGTGGCACTGCGACCAAGTCCAAGAAGCGCCCGGACAAGGCGCACGGGAGACTCGGCAGCGTCCTGAACCCGCCCGGCAACCAGAAGACGTATGCCCGCCGGCTTGCCGTTTCGACGCTGAAGGTCAACCCGATCTCCGGGCTGATCCTCGGGGTTTGGGTGGCCATCGAGGGCGTGTACTTGGCGCTGGCGTTCGCGGTCGGCAAGTTGGTGCGCAGCATCGGACGCACGGCCCGTGAACTGGACGCGGAACACCGCCGGGACGGCCTGGGGTTGTCCCTGCTCGGCCTTGCGGTGGTCATCGCAGCGGGGGAGTGGTGGGGGCTGCACGGACCGGTAGGCCAAGGCGTCCGGGCGGTGGTGGCGGGCAGCTTCGGCGCGCCCGGCTTGGTGATGCCGATCGCCTTGGTGGTGCTCGGCGTGCACGTGTTGCGCAACGTCGGGGACGGTTCCGAGGGCGGCCGGCTGACCGTCGGCATCAGCAGCCTGACCGTCGGGCTGTGCGGCATGGTGCAGGTTTGGCACGGCGTGCCGTCGCCCGATACCGGAGCCACCCGGATGCGCCACGCCGGCGGCATGGTGGGGTATTTGGCCGCGCACCCATTGGCCACGGTCACCGCGAACGCGGTGGCCTTCGTACTGCTGGGCCTGCTGGCCACCTTCGGTCTGCTGGTCACCACCGCGACCCCGGTGCGCAGCATCCCGCAGCGGCTGCGGACGCTGGCCACCCCGCTGATCGGGCCGCCGGGGGAGCACCCGGCGCAGACCGAGGAGGCCGTCGAGGAGAGCCCGCGCCGGCGCCGTCGCAAGGATGTCGCAGCCGCCAGCGACGGGCAGATCCCGTTCGACACCCCGATGGTCCCGGCGCCGCGATCCCGGCGCTCGCCGCGGCCGTCCAAGGACGACGTGGACGTCCCCGATTTCCTGCGTCCCGAAAAGCAGGCCCTGCTGCCGGAGCAGCCCGGTCCGGCCACCGCCGCCGACGAGTTCGAGGTCCCCGCCCCGACCGCGAAGGACGTGCCCGCGCCGCGGCTGGAGCCCATCGCGTTGGACAACGACGTCGAGTACACGCTGCCCACCCCCGCGGTGCTCTCCGCGGGCTCTCCGCACAAAACCCGAAGCGCGGCCAACGACCAGGTGGTCGCGGCGCTGTCCAACGTGCTCGAACAGTTCGAACTCGACGCCACCGTCACCGGCTTCACCCGCGGCCCAACCGTCACCCGCTACGAGGTCGAGGTCGGCCCCGGGGTGAAGGTGGAGAAGGTCACCAACCTCAGCAAGAACATCGCCTACGCGGTGGCCAGCGCGGACGTGCGCATCCTGTCGCCGATCCCCGGCAAGTCCGCGATCGGCGTGGAGATCCCGAACGCCGACCGGGAGATGGTCACCCTCGGCGACGTGCTGCGCTCCGAGGCCGCCCTGCGCGACCAGCACCCGATGGTGGTTGCGCTGGGCAAGGACGTCGAGGGCGGCATGGTCTGCGCCAACCTGGCGAAGATGCCGCACATCCTGGTGGCCGGGGCCACCGGCGCCGGTAAGTCCAGCTGCATCAACTCGTTGATCGTCTCGATCCTCATGCGGTCCACCCCGGAAGAGGTGCGCATGATCCTGATCGACCCCAAGCGGGTCGAGCTGACCGGCTACGAGGGCATCCCGCACCTGATCACTCCGGTGATCACCAACCCGAAGAAGGCCGCGGACGCGCTGGGCTGGGTGGCCCGGGAGATGGACCTGCGCTACGACGACCTGGAGCACTCGGGCTTTCGGCACATCGACGACTTCAACGCCGCGGTGCGCGAGGGCCGGCTCACCCCGCCGTTGGGCAGCGAGCGGGTCTACACCCCGTATCCCTACCTGCTGGTGATCGTCGATGAGTTGGCGGACCTGATGATGGTGGCCCCGCGCGATGTGGAGGGTCACATTCAGCGCATCACGCAGCTCGCCCGCGCGGCAGGCATCCACTTGGTGCTGGCCACCCAACGGCCCTCGGTGGACGTGGTCACCGGGCTGATCAAGGCCAATGTGCCCGGGCGACTGGCGTTCGCCACGTCCTCCGCCACGGACAGCCGGGTCATCCTTGACCAGGTCGGCGCGGAGAAGCTGGTCGGTCAGGGCGACGGGTTGTTCCTGCCGATGGGCGCTTCCAAGCCGATCCGCATCCAGGGCGCGTTCGTCCCGGAGAAGGAGATCGCCGCGGTCGTCAAGCACTGCAAGAAGCAGTTGGCGGCCACCTATCGCGATGACGTCACCGCGCCGGTCGCGGCGGCCAAGGAGATCGACGGGGACGTCGGCGACGACCTGGACCTGCTCTGCCAGGCCGCTGAGCTGGTCATCACCACCCAGTTCGGGTCCACCTCGATGTTGCAGCGCAAGTTGCGCGTCGGGTTCGCCAAGGCGGGCAGGCTGATGGATCTGATGGAAAGTCGGGGAATCGTCGGTCCCAGCGAGGGCGCCAAGGCCCGCGACGTGCTGATCCCGGCGGATGAGGTGCACGACGTCATCGCGGGGTTGCGCGGTGACTAAACGGCCCGCCCCGCCGCCGACCGCGGCAGTCCCGGCCCAACCGAGCCTGGGCGCCCGGCTGCGCGACGCCCGGCGGGAAGCCGGGTTGACCCAGCTCGAGCTCGCCGAGATCACCCGGATCCGGGTTGGCCGGCTGGTTGAGTTCGAATCCGGCGACTTCTCCGGCGTGGTGGACGCCAGCGTGCTGGCGCACGGACGGCTGGGTGCCATCGCCCGTGCGGTCGGGGTGGACGCGGCGCCCTTGGTCGCGGCCTACGACGCCCGGCCGGACGCTGCGCCCACCGTCCCGCCGCCGATCACCTGGCGCGGACCGGGCCGGCTGCGCCCCGGCGTCAACTGGACGAGGGTCCTGCTCGGCCTGCTCGGGGTGGCGGCGATCTACCCGGTCGCGCTGTTGCTGGCGCTCGTCCTGGGCTGAGGGCCGCGTAGGCTGCAGGACGTGACCCCCCGCACACGTCGGCCGCGTCCGGCCGACACCGCGTCACGCCGTCGCGCCACCAAGCACGTTCGGATCGCGGCGCCGGAGGCCCCGGTGCCCACCGTGGCCCTGGTCACCATGGGCTGCGCCCGCAACGAGGTCGACTCGGAGGAACTGGCCGGTCGGCTGTCCGCGTCCGGCTGGTCGCTGGCCGCCGAAACGGACGACGCCGACGTGATCGTGGTGAACACCTGCGGGTTCGTGGAGGCGGCCAAGAAGGACAGCATCGACGCGCTGCTGGCCGCCGCGGACCTCACCGACGGTGCCGCCGGGCGGGCGGTGGTCGCGGTGGGCTGTCTGGCCGAGCGCTACGGGGCCGAGCTCGCCGAGGCGCTGCCGGAGGCCCGGGTGCTCGGCTTCGACGACTACGGCGACATCTCCGCCCGGCTGCACGACGCGTTGGCCGGCACCCCGCACGTCCCGCACACCCCGCGCGACCGCCGCACCCTGCTGCCGCTGACCCCCGTCGAACGCCCCGCCGCGGCGGCCGCCATCTCCACCCCCGGCCATCACACCGCCACCCCGCTTGCGTCCGAAGAAGTGGGGGCTCCCGGACACTGTTCTTCGGACGCAAGGGGCATGTTGGCGGCATGGACGGGGCCGGGGAGTGGGCCGCGGCCGTTGCGGCGGCGGCTGGAGTCCGGGCCGGTGGCGCCGCTGAAGCTGGCGTCCGGGTGTGACCGGCGGTGCAGCTTCTGCGCGATCCCGTCGTTCCGTGGCGCGTTCCTGTCCCGGCCCCCGGCCGAGCTGCTGGAGGAGGCCGCGTGGTTGGCCGCCGACGGGGTGCGCGAGCTGGTGTTGGTCTCGGAGAACTCCACCTCCTACGGCAAGGACCTCGGCGAGCTGCGGTTGCTGGAGCTGTTGCTGCCCCGGCTGGCCGGCATCGACGGCATCGAGCGGGTGCGGGTGAACTACTTGCAGCCGGCCGAGATGCGCCCGTCGCTGGTCGAGGTGCTCACCGGCACCGACCGGGTGGTGCCGTACTTCGACCTGTCCTTCCAGCATTCCGCCCCCGAAGTGCTGCGCCGCATGCGCCGGTTCGGGGACACCGACCGATTCCTGGGGTTGATCGAGCAGATCCGCTCCCGCGCGCCGCTGGCCGGCATCCGCACCAACGTGATCGTCGGGTTCCCCGGTGAGACCGGGTCCGACCTCCAGGAGTTGGAGCGTTTCCTGACCGCCGCGCGGTTGGACACCGTCGGGGTGTTCGGCTACTCCGACGAGGACGGCACCGAGGCGGTCGGCTTCGACGGCAAGCTTGACCCCGAGGAGATCAGGGACCGAGTGGCCCGGATTACCGATCTGGTCGAGGAGCTCACCGAGGCCCGGGCCGCGGACCGGGTGGGCGACGTGGTCGAGGTGCTGGTGGAGGCCGTCGACCCCGGCGAATATCCCGGCGCCGAGCTGTTCGGTCCGGCCTGCGCGGAGGGCCGCGCGGCGCACCAGGCCCCCGAGGTGGACGGTGGCGTGGTGCTGATCGGACCGGAACCGACGCTGGGTCAGATCGTCCCGGCCAAGGTCGTCGGCAACTGCGGTGTGGACTTGATCGCGGTGCTCGGATGAGCGCGGGTGCGATCGACCCGGCGGCGGACCGGACTCCTCGGACTCCTCCGGGGGCGCGGGCCGCGGGTGCGCCGCGGTTCGGCGACGGCGGGCTGATTCCGCACAACCCCGACGCCATCGTCGAACCCGGCGTGCCGGACCATCTCGCCGACCCGATCGGCACGGTCGGTGCGGTCAACTTGGCCAACGCGCTCACTCTGCTGCGCCTGCTGCTGGTGCCGGTTTTCCTGGCCGTGCTGTTCACCGACGGGGGGCACGATGACGGCTGGCGCTGGGCGGCCTGGGGCGTGTTCGCGGTCGCCGCGACCACCGACACCATCGACGGGCGGGTGGCCCGGGCCCGCGGGCTGGTCACCGACTTCGGCAAGATCGCCGACCCGATCGCGGACAAGGCGCTCTCCGCCGCGGCGCTGGTTTCCCTTTCCTCGTTGGGGAATCTGCCGTGGGTGGTCACCGTCATCGTGCTGACCCGCGAGGTGCTGGTGACCCTGCTGCGGTTCTGGGTGATTCGGCACGGGGTGATCCCGGCCAGCCGCGGCGGCAAGCTCAAGACCCTGTTACAAGCCGTGGCGATCGGTCTGTACCTGCTACCGCTGCACGGCTGGACCCACACCGCTGCCGCCATCGTCATGGCGGCAGCCGTAGC
>DASXPS010000174.1 GCA_036493475.1 Sporichthyaceae bacterium
GGGCACGTTGATAGCCCCACACGCCATGAGTGGACGGGGGGTCAGCCGCCGGCGCCGGCTTGCAGGGCGGTGATGCAGGCGACGTCGACGATGTCCTCGGCGATGGCGCCGCGGGAGAGGTCGTTCATCGGCCTGGCCAGGCCCTGCAGGATCGGGCCGACGGCGGTGGCCGAACCCAGCCGGGCGACCAACTTGTAGCCGATGTTGCCGGAGTCCAGATCCGGGAACACCAGCACGTTCGCCCGGCCCGCGACCGTGCCGTTCGGTGCCTTGGCTGCCGCGACCGCCGCCACCAGCGCGGTGTCGGCCTGCAGTTCGCCGTCCACGCACAGGTCCGGGCGGCGGCTGCGCACCAACTCCGTTGCCGCGATCACCTTCTCCGCGTGCGGGTGCGTGGCGCTGCCGATGGTGGAGAAGCTGAGCATGGCGACCCTGGCCGGCTCACGCAGAAAGATCTCCGCGTTGCCCGCGGCGGCGATGGCGATGTCGGCGAGTTGCTCAGCGCTCGGGTCGGGCACCACCGCGCAGTCGGCGAACAGCAGGGAACGGGGACCGTCCTCGGCGTGTGGGCAGTGCATGAGGAAGAAGCTGGAGACGGTGTCCACGCCGGGCGCCGTGCCGATGGCGCGCAGCGCGGCCCGCACGGTGGCGGCGGTGGTGGCCACGCAGCCGGCCACGCAGCCGTCGGCCAATCCGAGTCGCACCAGCAGCGCCCCGACCATCGGTGCGTCGGTGGGGATGGCGTCGAGCTCAGCTTCGGTGACCTCGAATCCCCGCGCCTGGCGGGCCATCAGGTATGCGCGCCGCATGGCGTCCAGATGCGTGGCGATCAGCTCCGCGTCCGGCAGCACCGGCAGCGCCAAGCCCTCATCCGCAAGCACCTTCGCCGCCTGCTGCACCCGAGGGTCGTCGGCCTCCGCCAGCACTACCCGCCGCAGCCTCGCCGCAGCTTGCTCCCGAATCTGGGCCCGGATCTCACTCACGCCCCACCAGCACCCCCCGGTACCCCGAAAGCGCAGAAGCGTACGTCGATGTCCGGTTTGGCATGCGCGGTTCTGCGCTTTCGGGGTTAAGGGCGTCGCTCAGCCCGCGGTGGCCAGCAGCGAGGAGGGGACGGTGACCTCCATCGTCAGCAGGTACTGGGAGTAGGTCTTGCCCTGCGCGTCGAAGATCAGCGACGAGGTGCCGCCGCCGCCGAGCGAGTTGTGCAGCAGGAAGTTCACCGCGAGCAGGTTGGGCAGTGGGTGGCGCTCCACCTCGCCCTGGCAGATGCCCTTGAAGTGGGCCTTCACCACGTCCGCGGATAGGTACTGGGCCAGCCAGGAAAAGATCTCCGGGCTGCGCGCGAGGATGCCGACGTTCGCCGTGTCGCCCTTGTCGCCGGAGCGCGCCAGGCACAGCCGCATCAGCGGGACGGTGACAGGCTCGGAGTCGTCCGGGGTGTAGCCGGCGATCGCGTCCGCGCCGATCGCCATGCCGGGGATGGTGGCCGGGTCCACGGTGGCCGCCGCGCCGGCGGACACCGTCTCGGTGCTCCCCGCGAAGGTCACCGTTGGGTGCACCAGGTCGCGCGAGATCAGCGCCGGCCAGTGCGCGACCACGTCGGCCACTCGAGGACGGCCCTGCTCGGCGGGCACGGTCATGCCGGGCATCGACTGCAGCATCGAGCCCACGATCATCGGCGCGAAGTCGGTGTCGATCTTCTTGCGGTCGTGGTCGCGTACGGCGAGCTGGACGAGCACCTCGCTGGGCTCCTCGCTGCCCAGCGGCGGGTGGCTGGCATCCCAGCCGATGAACGCGCTCGCGGTGGCCTCGTAGTGGTTCTGCCCGCCGGCCAGGTTCCAGATGATGTCGACCGCCGCGCGCGCCTTGCGCAGCGTGTCCGGGCCGGAGACCAGCAGGCGACCCACCGAGCGGTAACCGTCGGCCACCGAAACGGCGACCTTCAGCCGCTCCGGCGGCGGGCCACCGACGATGCCGGACACGTGCACCCGGTCCGGGCCCTCCTGGGTGAGCTGGATGCTGTCGAAGCGGGCCACGCAGTCCGGGGACAGGTAACCGGGCGCACCCATTTCGTAGAGCAACTGCTCGGAGACGGTGTGCACGCTGACCAGGCCGCCGGTGCCGGGGTGCTTGGTGACCACGAAGCTGCCGTCGGCGTGCGCCTCGATCAGCGGGTAGCCCATGTTGGTGTGCGAGGGCACCTTGTGCCAGTCGGTGAAGTTGCCACCCGTGCACTGGCAACCACACTCGATGATGTGCCCGGCGACCACGCCCGCGGCCAGCTTGTCCCAGTCGTCAGCGGCCCAGCCGAAGCGGTGAATCATCGGGGCCAGGGTCACCGAGGTGTCGGTGACCCGCCCGGCGATGACCACGTTCGCGCCCAGCTCCAACGCCCGCACGATCGGCGGGGAGCCGAGGTAGACGTTCGCGGCGAGCACCTGGTCGCGCACCTCGGCCAACGGGTGGCCGGTCTCCAGGTTGGTCAGCTTCTGCCCGCCGGCGAGCAGTCCGTCCAGGTCGGCGTAGAGGTCGTCGCCGGCCACCACCGCGACGCGCACCTTGTCGGCCACGCCCAACTCCGCGGCCAACCGCTCCAGCGCCGCCCCGCAGGCCAGCGGGTTCACGCCGCCGGCGTTGGAGATGATGGTGACGCCCTGCTCCATGCACGGCACCAGCACGTCGCGCATCTGGGTGATGAAGTCGCCGGTATAACCGAGCTCGGGCTTCTTGGCGCGCTGCTTCTGCAGGATCGCCATGGTCACCTCGGCGAGGTAGTCCATGACCAGGTAGTCGATGTGACCACCCTCCACCTGCCGGCGGGCGGCGCTGGGGTCATCGCCCCAGAACCCGCCGCAATTGGCGATGACGATCTTCTCCGCGGTCATCGACTGCCCCTTCTGACGCTGCGTGGGCGCCGGCTGCCGGTCGCCCCAGCTCGTTAATCGCGACAAACATATCGTGTCCAGCCCGGCAGAACACCATACCGAAGCGGGCCTCGGTCTATTCTCGGCCCTGGTCTCGACAAATCCGCTTGCCCCGACCAGTGTTAGCACCCAGTTACCTCGTCGCGACCGGCGGGGCCAGAAGTTCAGGGAGGCGACGATGGCGCTGGCGAGTCAACAGGGCCAGCGCACGCCCCGGCAACGGGAACTGATCACCGCGGCCGCCGAGCTGTTCGCCCAGCACGGCTACCACCAGGTCGGCATCAACGACATCAGCGGCGCGCTGGGGCTGACCGGTCCGGCTTTCTACCGGCACTATCCCAGCAAGGAAGCCGTGCTGGTGGCCATCCTGGACGACGCCATCACCTCCCACCTGGAGGAGGTCGGCGACCTGGCGCGGTCAATCGCCGATCCGCTGGAGGCCCTCGAGGCGATCATCGCCCAACACGTGGCCTTCGTGTTCGATCACATGGCAAGCATCGTCACCTGGCGCACCGAGTTCCGCAGCCTGCCCGCTCAGGACCGGCACCGGCTGCGCTACCTGCAACGTCTCTACACCGAGGAATGGGTGCGCACGGTCAGCGCCATCCGTCCGGACCTGGACATCGAGCAGATCCGCACCATGTGCCAGGGCGCGATCGCGCTCGTCCAGTCGGCCACCGAGTTCGGCAACAAGCTGC
>DASXPS010000175.1 GCA_036493475.1 Sporichthyaceae bacterium
GACACGGCGTAGACGGAGAAGATGGCCGTGGTGATGATCGGGGAGAAGCCCCACTGCTGTTGGTAGATCGGATACAGCGGGGTCGGTGCATTCGACGCGGCGAGGAACGTCACCGCCATCGAGGCCAGCAACGCGAACGACGCGCGCGGGCCGAGGCGGAACGGTACCCGGTTGGACACCGCCATGGTGCGGGTCCGCGGTCGGGGCAGCGCCGGTGCCGCGACGTCGACCGGTTCGGGTGCCATCACCCTTGACAATACTTGCGGGTAACAGCCGGGCGGGCGTCGGCCCGGGCGCGCTAACGGCGGCGGGTGACCAACGGCGAGATCCCGTTGACGACGTCGCGTGTGGGCTCTCCGTCCAACACGCGGCGAATATTGGCTACGGACTGGCCGATGACCCGGGCCACGGCCTGGCCGGCTGCGCCCGCTGCGTGGGGGGAGAGCAGGACGCGGTCGTGGGTGCGTAGCGGGTGGTCCGGCGGCAGGGGTTCGGTGGGGTAGACGTCGAGGGCGGCGCCGGAGAGGTGCCCCGAGTCCAGGGCCGCGATCAGGGCCGCCGGGTTCAACACCCCGCCCCGACCCACGTCGATGACGATCGCCCCGGCGGGCAGCGCGCTCAGTTCGGCCGCGCCGATCAGGTCGTGGGTTTCCGGCGTCCGCGGTAGGCACAGCAGCAGGACATCGCTACGCGCACACAGCGCGGGCAGCTCCAGCCACGGGTAGGGGGCGTCCGGCCGCGGGTGCCGCGACCAGTACGCGACGTCGCACCCCCACGCGGCGAACAACGATGCCGCGAGGCTGCCCACCGACCCGAACCCGAGCACGCCGACCCGCAGTCCGCCGATCTCACCGAGACTTCGGGTTACCACCTCCATCTGCGGCCAACCCCCGGCGCGGATCTGGCGGTCCGCCCAGGCCGTCGATCGCGCCACGGAAATCGTTGCCCCGACGGCCCATTCGGCAACCGAGCGGGCGTTGGCGCCGGCCGTGTTGGCCACCGGGATCCCGCGGGCCGCCAGGGCGTCGAGATCCACGCTGTCCGTGCCGACGCTCGGCTGCTGGACGAAGGCCAGCTGCGGGCCGGCCGCGGCCACCGCGGCGGCGTCGAACGGCAGCGGATGCGTGCCCTGCCAGGCTGCCAACACCAACTCGGCGTCGGCCAACGCGGCGTGCAGTTCCGGCTGCGACGGGTGGAACAGCATCGTCAGGTCGACGCGTTCGGGCAGGTCACCGAGGAACGGCAGGATCCGCTCCGCGGGCAGGGGAAACAACGACAGCACCCGCCACTGATCCATTGGTTCAGCCTAAATCTGTGCGGAGGTTCCGTCGCATTCGGTAGGGGGGATGCCAAGTTCTGGCGTGCTTTCGCCGAAGGCGACTCCGTCGTATCGTCCGGAACCTCACCCTGGCGATGAAATGTCGTCTATCGTCCGCCGCGCGGTGTCGACCACGGTCGCACTCGGGCTGGCGTGCGCTCCGTTGAGTCCGGCCGCGGCGGCGGACGCCGCGGGCCCGGTCGGCGGCACGCGCCTGGGCGAGACCGGCCCGATCGCTGACGCCTCCGACGGGCCACTCCCCTCGGTCACGGCCGCGTCCTGGGTGGTCGCGGACGTCGAGTCCGGCGAGGTGTTGGCCGCCTTCGCCCCGCACCAGCGCCTGCGTCCGGCGAGCACCATAAAAACCCTGCTTGCGTTGACGATGGCCCCGCGCCTGGACCCCAACGGCAGCTGGTGCGCCACCGCCGCGGACGCCGAGGTGGACGGCAGCAAAGTGGGTCTGGTCCCCGGCCAGACCTACCGCATCGACGACCTCTGGTACGGCCTGTTTCTGCGTTCGGGCAACGACGTAGCCGATGCCATCGCCAAGGCCGGCGCCGACGGCGACCCGGCCAGGGCGGTGCGCATGATGCAGGCCGAGGCAAAGCGGCTGGACGCCCTGGATACCACCGTGGAAAACGCCAGTGGCCTGGACGCCGACGGTCAATATTCCTCCGCCTACGACCTCGCGCTATGGGGGCGGGCCGCGCTCGGCCGGGGCGACCTGCGCCGCTACTTCGGCACGCTGCGCCACGACTTCCCCGGCAACCAGACCGCGACCGGCACCGCGGAAACCAGCAAGCCTTTCGCGATGTACACGCAAAACCAGCTGATCAACCGCTACCCCGGCGCCCTCGGGGTCAAGGACGGGTGGACCACCCTGGCCCGCAACACGATGATCGCGGCCGCCGAGCGCGACGGTCACATCATCCTGGTCACCCTGATGGGCGTGCCCGCCGGCGTCACAGATCAGGCGAAGACGCTGCTTGACTGGGGCTTCGCACACGTGCAGGCCCCGCCGGTCGGTGCGCTGGTCGACCCGACCTCCACCGCCGTGGTCTCCGACGACGATCCGGCGTTGCCCACCACCCCGGCCACCGAACCAATCGTGGCGGCGCCCGTCGCGGTGTCGTCGCATTCCGACGCCGCCTTCGCCGTCGTCTCCGCCGGCGTCAGCGGCGGGGCGCTGCTGCTGTTCTTCGTCGGTGTCGGCGTGGGTAACGCGCGTCGCCGGCTCGGCGTCAAGCCCTGACCTCGTCGGTGCATCCCACGGCCGATTTCGTGGACACCGTCAATACTGCTAAACCGTGCACAGTGTTCGGTCTCCTTGACGCCTCGAGGTGGAGGACGCGCGATGAAGGCGATCGTCATCGGCGGCGGCATCGGCGGGACGACGGCGGCGCTGTCGCTGCTGAGGCGCGGCATCGACGTGGAGGTCCACGAGCAGGCCCGGCAGTTGACGGAGATCGGCGCCGGCGTCCAACTGGGCCCGGACGCGACCCGGGTACTGATCCGGCTGGGTCTGGGGGAGCAGCTGGCCCGGCTGGGCGTGCTGCCCCGTCGGGTCGACCTGATCGATCTGCGGTCGGACCGCCGCTTCTACTCGGTCCCGGTCGGTCCGGAGGCGACCGCCCGCTACGGCGCGCCGTACTACCAGCTGCACCGCCCCGACCTGCTCGACATTCTGGTCTCCGCGCTGCCCACGCAGGTGCTGCACCTCGGCGAACGAGCGGAGAGCTTCACGCAGGACGCCGACGGGGTCAGTGTCCGGTTCGCCTCGGGGCACGAAACGCGCGGGGATTTGCTGCTCGGCGCCGATGGCATCCACTCGGGGTGCGCCAGATCCTGTTGGGCGAGGAGCAGCCGGACTTCGCCCGCATCGTCGCGTGGCGGGCGCTGATCCCGAAGCAACGGTTGAGCCACGTCGACGTGCCGACGGACTGTCTGTGTTGGCTCGGCCCGGGGCGCAGTGGCGTCGTCTACTGGGTGCACGGCGGCGAGCTGCTGAACTTCGTCGGCATGGTTCCCTCCAGCGAGGCGGCGGAGGAGTCCTGGACGGCGGCCGGTGAGATCGGGGCACTGCGCGGCTCGTTCGCCGGCTGCAATCGGCGGCTGTGGTCGATCGTCGAGGCGATCGACCAGCCGTTCATCACCGGGTACTACTTCCGCTATCCCCTGCTGCGCTGGAGCCAGGGCCGGGTGACGCTGCTCGGCGACGCCGCCCATCCGATGCACCCGTTCCTGGCCCAGGGGGCCTGCCAGGCCATCGAGGACGGCGCGATGTTGGCTGCGGTGTTGGCCACCCACACGTCGGACTCCGTGCCCGAGGGGTTGGCGGACTATCAGCAGCGCCGCATCGAGCGGGCCTCGAGGGTGCAGGATCAGGCCCGCACCCACCAGCACCTGTGGCACATGTCCGATCCGCGGGAGATTGCCGAGCGGAACAGGATGCTGGCCAGCACCATGGAACTCGACCCACTGTCGGACACGGTGTGGGGATGGCTGTGGCGCTACGACGCCGAGGAAGAGGCCGCCCGGCCGCTCACCGACCCCGCCACCGGGCTGAAGCGCCCGGAGGCGCAGCGAGCATGGCGGATGTGGAAGACCATGCTCCAGCCGCGGGACCTCGACCACCAGCAGCACGGCATCCGCAGGGCCTATGACCGCTTCCTGCTGGAGAACTTCCCCGCGGACCCCGCCGTGCGGATCGAGACGATCGAGGCCGGCGGTGTCCCGTGCGTGCGCCTGGCCCCACCGGGCGGCGCAAGCGACGGTCCCGTCCTGTTCCACCTGCACGGCGGCGGTTACCTGATCGGGTCGGCGCAGGCCTCCGTCGGATTGTGCTCGCGGCTGGCCCGGGCGGTCGGTGCGACGTGCATCGCGGTTGGTTATCGCAAGGCCCCGGAGCATCCGTTCCCGGCCGCCCTCGAGGACGCCCTGGCCGCCTACACCGCGCTGCTCGAAAACGGCATCGAGGCAAGCCGGATTGTCGTCACCGGGGAGTCCGCCGGCGGCGGATTGGCCATCGCGTTGAGCATGCGCCTGCGCGACCTCGGCCTAGCACTGCCCTGCGGGGTCGCGGTGATGTGCCCGATGGCCGACCTGACGTTGTCCGGCGAGAGCATCGACGCCACGGCGGGGCAGGACCCGATCTGCACCCGCAGGTTGCTCACCCAGATGGCGAGCACCTACCTGCAGACCCACGATCCTGCCGATCCGCTGGCATCGCCATTGCACGGCAGCTTCCTCGGACTGCCGCCGTTGCTCGTCCAGGTGGCCGAGAACGAGGCGCTGTACAGCGACGCCGTCCGCCTGGTCGACGCCGCCCGCCGCGACGGCGTGGAGGTGGAGTTGGACCTGTATCAGGACAGCGTGCACGTCTTCCAGGCCTTCGACTTCCTGCCCGAGTCCACGTCGGCGATCCAGCGAATCGAAGGGTTCGTCCGTCGCTGCGTCACCGGCCGAGGATCTTAGGGGTGACGGTGGTGATGTCGATGCCGACCTCGCGCATCGCCTGCCCGCCATCGGTTGACACGGCGCGTTCCGGGTGCGGGTAGAGCGCGACCAGCAGCGCCAGACCCAGGGCGCCGCCCACGATCTGGGCGGCGATGAAGCCCGGCACCGAGGAGGGCTCGATACCGGCGAAGGTGTCGGTGAACGCCCGCCCGATGGTGACCGCGGGGTTGGCGAACGAGGTCGAGGAGGTGAACCAGTAGGCCGCGCCGATGTAGGCACCCACGGCGGCCGGTGCGGCCGCGGCGCGGCCGGATCGGGCCAGGGAGAAGATCAGGAACACCAATCCTGCGGTGGCCACCACCTCGCCGAGCAGCAGGTGGTGGTCGGAGCGATCGTGGCCGGAGAAGGTGACCAGGCCGACCCCGAACATCCCGTTGGCCAACACCGCACCGCCGATCGCCCCGGTGCACTGCGCGAGGGTGTAGGCACCCACCTCCCTACCCGTCAGCCCGGAACCCGTGCCACGACCGAGCACCCAGT
Organism: Sporichthyaceae bacterium; assembly: GCA_036493475.1. Lineage (NCBI taxonomy): Bacteria > Bacillati > Actinomycetota > Actinomycetes > Sporichthyales > Sporichthyaceae > Sporichthyaceae bacterium. The sequence continues at coordinate 5,315 of DASXPS010000175.1, forward strand.
CCGCAACGGAGACCGCCGGGTTGAGGTGCGCGCCGGAGACCGGCCCGAACGCCAGGATCAACGTGCCCAGACCCAGGGCGGTGATCAATGAGTTCTCCAGCAGTTCCAGCCCGGCGTCGTGCGGGGACAGCCGGACGGCGGCAATGCCCGAGCCGACCACGACGGCCACCAACATCGCCGTGCCGACGGCCTCGGCGAGGACGCGGCGGCCCAGATCCGCAGCCGGGTCGGTCAGGCGCATGGCGCCGGGGTCGCCGCGCAGCAGGCGCCGATCCATCTGTCATCATCGATGTATCGACCCTTACGAATGTATCGATGATTGTCAATGGGTGGTGAGCCATGGCGGCAGGCACGAGCCGGAGCACGCGCAGGCGCGCCGGTTCGACACCGGACTGCTGCACCTCGGTGCTCACCACGACATTGACCGAGATCGAGGCGGAGACCCTCGCCCGCGGGTTCGCCGCGCTGGGCGATCCGGTGCGGCTGCGACTGCTCAGCATGATCGCCTCCGCCGACGAGGTGTGCGCGTGCGATTTGCTGGAACCGCTCGGCCGGGCCCAACCCACTGTCAGTCACCACACCAGGGCGCTGGCCGAGGCCGGGTTGATCGTCGGTGAGAAGCGCGGGCGGTGGGTGTACTGGCGCGCGGTACCCGAACGGATCGAGGCGCTACGCAACGCCCTGCAATGAGGGCACCTGAACCCGGACGTAACAGGGCGGGCTGCTAGCCTCGGGGGTCAATTTCTGACGGTCAGTCAGCCGATGACGCGGAGAATCCCGGTCTGACCGAACTGGTCGTGGCGGTTGATGTTGCAGAAGTAATGGATCAACGTGCCGGGCGCGTCGGTGACCTTGTACGACACGGTCGTCGGTCCCTTGCGGGCCGCCGCCATGCCGATCTGTTGGCCGTCCGGGGTGCCGTTCTCAATCATGATCATGTGTCCCGGGCAGATCGAGAACGCGTCGCAGGCGCTGTCCCGGTAGGTCCACACCACGGTGGCGCCGGACGGCACGTCAATGATTGCCGCGGGGTTGTCGCTACCGGGCACCGGCCCGCCCGTCGGGTTGCGCACGTAGCCCTGGGTGGTCGGGAGGCACGGCGCCTGACGGCAGAACCTGAAGTTGGACATGTCCAGGTTCACCGTGTCGCCGGCAGCCGCCGCCGGTGCCGCGGCGGCCAGTAGGACGAGCGCGGCCGTCCAACCAATGACGCGAATCATTCGATACCTCCTGGCAGAATCACATGGTGGGCGGAGGGGCGACGTAGGGGAAGTGATCGAGCAGTGGCCCCGGTTTGAGCCCCGAGCTGAAGTCCTCGTTGATCACCATCTTGATCATGTTGTCCGACGCTTCCTCCACCAAGCCCTTGCCGTTGCGAATGCCGCCCCACGGGTCCCAGAGGGCGACGGTGCCGGGGGTGAACGTGAGGACGTTCGGGAGCAGGGTGTCTGCCATCCACGCGCCGTAGGCCCGCGCGGTCGCGTGCCGGTGAGGAGGGTTGCCGTACGACCCCCGGGCCGCAACGACCGCCGCCACGGTGTCCCGGATCTGCCCCCAGACTCCTGAGGCATCGTCAGTTGCGGGGTTGGCGGGCCTGCCCTTGAGGTCGTCGGTGGGGGCACTGGCGTTGTAGTCGACATGTGCCGATCCGATGCGGAAGTCCCAGTCGGTATTGATGTTGGGCCCTGCGGCGCGCTGAAGCTGGAACCAGGCGGTGTGGCCCAGATCGTAGATCGCGGTGGTTGCCCAGAAGTTCACCGCGCGGTGGCCGGTGATCTTCACGGGCACCTCGAGCACGTAGGACCTGACGCTGGTGTTCATGAAATCGTTGTGCGCCGGACGCAGGGCTGTGTAGTCCGGACTGGTCCCGGTCGCCAGTGCAGCTGTCGACGCGATGGCGAAGGGGATGTAGTTGAAGAACGGGTCGCGACGCTGCCCGGCGAAGAGCTTGATGCCACCCACGCATTCGACGACCTCCCCGACGGCAGTGTTGGGCGGCGTGATGATCGTGCCCGACGCACTGCGGTCAGTGGCCGCGGAGCCGGTGAGCTGTTCCACCTGGACATACTGCGTGCCGTCCGAGCCGATCGGGAACGTGGCACGAAACGTGATGTCCTCGACGTAGTCGCCGTTGGTGTCGATCCGCAGCTCGTAGTAGCCCGCGGGGTTCCAGGGCTGGCCCAACGTCGGTGAGGTATTGATGCCGAATATCGTCCGCGGGCCGAACCTGTCGCCGGCCCCGGCAAAGCAGTAGGCGTCGGTGATGTCCAGCGCCGGGTCTATGGCGGCATCCAAGTGGTGGGACATTCCGCTCCTAGCCGGTCAGGGGGTTGCGGGAATAGGGGTTGTGGGAAAGCGGCTGCAGCCCGAGCGTGTAGAACCAGTTGTGGTACGGGGTCTCGTTCGTGGCACCGAACTCGCCGTAGAACCACAGGAACGGGAACTTGCGGGCATCCCACGTCACGCGGTCGGACCTGCCGAAGGCATGGCGGAGTTCGTACCAGCCCTCGGTGAACCCGCTCAGCATCGCGATACGGGTGGAAGCGCCGCGTTCGGGCACGATCGACGCGTCGACCGTGGTGCCGTCGGTCGCGGTCAGGCGCGGCCAGCCGGACTCGGCCGATGCGAGGTGCGGATTCCGGTAGTAGTCCTGGATGGGCCGGGCCTTGACGCCCGTCGGTAGCAATAGACGGCTTCGTGGAGTGAGCAGCGGGGCGTTGTACCTGCGTTCCACTCCCCGCACCAGGTCGCCGGGGGCCTCCGGGAGGCTGCTCGGCCGCGGCGCCGTGCCGGCCGGAGCCGTGTTGGCCAGAGCAGGGGTGGCTGACCCAATTCTGTACAGGATGGGGAGGGCTACCAGAGCGCCGAGCACGCTGCGCCGACTCGGGGTTTCGTTCATGCGAGAAACGATCGCTGCTCCGTCAGCGCTGGGCACCCGTGGAAACCCCCGGTGCTACCCCGGCCGCGGGTTGCCGGTGGCCCGGTGTGGAGCGAGTGCCAGGAGTTCGGCGGTGAGGAGTTGTTCGATCTGCCGTCCCGCTGTTCGGATCGGTCGCACGTCCCGGGATGTGCGGGCCAGTAGGAGGGAACCTTCGAGGAGCGCGACGGCCAGCATGGCCAACTCCGCGGCCCGACGCCTTGCGACGCCCGCGCCGACGAGCGCGGCTGTCAGGATGCATTGCCAGGACCGGAACGATTCCGAGCAGGCGGTGGAGAGGTCGACCAGGTCGGGGGTTGTCTCCAGCGCGACCGTCGCCACCGGGCAGCCACCGCAGTAGTCGCTCGCGCCCATGGCCCGGGCGCTCAGGTCGAACCAGTGGCGGACCGCCGCCGGGACACTCGCACTCGTGTCCAGGCATTCCTGCAGGACGCGCGCCACGTGTGCAGATCCGAACTGGACCGCGGCCACGGCGAGCTCCTCCTTACCGCCAGGGAAGTGGTAATGCGCAGAGCCCCATGGTGTGCCCGCCTCGTCCACCAGGTCCCGCCAGCTGGTGGCCGCGTATCCCCTGGTTTGGAGCAGCTTCGACGCGGTCTCAACCATGCGGTCGCGGGTGCCACCGGCCTTCCGATTCGTCGAAGCCATGGGTGGATTCTAGCCAGATTAGGACGATCGTGTCAGAACGCTTGACCCGGTTGCGGCGGCGCGCCTACGGTTCCGAATAGGACGATCGTCCTATTCGCAACAATGGAGTGATTGATGAGCGAGTTCTTGGTCATCGGCGGGACGGGCAAGACGGGTAAGCGCGTCGCTGCTCAGCTTTCGGCGCAGGGTGCCACGGCTCGGGTCGGGACACGGACTCCCGGGGCGCCCGGTGGGCGCGAGATCCCGGTGTCGTTCGAATGGGATGACACGGCGGGCTACAAGGCCGCGCTGGACGGTGTGGACGGGGTCTTCATGGTCCCGCCGACCTTCCGGGTCGACTACGTGCCGCTGGTCGAGGCCTTCCTCGCCGCGGCGAAGTCGGTCAACGGTCCCCGGGTGGTATTCCTCAGCGCCCGGGGGGCAGTGATCGGGGATCACATTCCCATGCGGGGCGCCGAGCAGATGCTGATCGACAGCGGCCTGGAGTACACGATCCTTCGGCCATCGTGGTTCAACCAGAACTTCAGCGAGTACTTCCTGCTCGACGCCGTCCGGGACAACAACATGATTCCGGTGCCGACGGGTGAGGGTCGAACGCCCTTCGTCGACCTGGACGACGTCGCCGCCGTGGCCGTCGCAGCGCTCACGCTGACCGGTCACGCCGGGAAGAACTATGACGTGACCGGGCCGGATTCTCTCTCCTTCGGCGACACCGCCAGGATCCTGAGCGACATCCTGGACCGGGACATCGCCTTCATCGACCTGGCACCGGATGCCTGGAAAGCGGCGGCGATCGGCGCCGGCATGCCCGCGGACTATGCGCAGTTGGCGACCGAGTTGCTCGGGCTGGTGCGCTCCGGCGGCGAGGACCTCGTCTCCGGCGATGTCGAGGAGGTGCTCGGTCGCCGGCCGAAATCCTTTCCCCACTGGGCGACCTCGGTCGCAAAAGTCTGGCAGCCGGCCTGAGTCCTGGCGACCACCAACCCTTGGCGAGCTGACATGCCGGTGTACGGCCTGTCACAGGGCCTCTCTTCGGTCACTCATAGCGCAGGGCCTGGATCGGGCGCAGGGCGGCTGCTCGACTCGCGGGATAGAAGCCGAAGATCAGGCCGGTGCCCAGGGAGACCCCGACGGCCAACCAGATCGACCAGGCGGCGATCACCGGCTGCACCCCGACGATTTTGAAATGGGCGGCGAACACGCCGGCGGCGACCCCGATCGCGCCGCCCATCATCGACAGCAACACAGCCTCGGACAGGAACTGGCCGATGATGTCCGCACCGGTGCCGCCGATCGCCTTGCGGATGCCGATCTCGCGCGTTCGTTCGGTCACCGAGACCAGCATGATGTTCATCACCCCGATCCCGCCCACCAGCAGGGAGATCCCGGCCACCGCGCCGAGCAGCAACGTCAGGGTCTTGTTGGCCGAGCTGCCGGCCGCCAGCACCGCGGAGGCGTTGAACACCACGAAATCGGTGTCCGCCCCCGCCACGTGATGGCGTTCGGACAGGACGTTCTGCACCTCGGCCTGGGCCGCGGCGGTGGCCCCTGAGCCGGCCTCCACGTCGATGCCGGACAGGGGTCCTTGTCCGGGTGGGGCGTAGCCGTAGAGAGTGTCCGAGACCGTGGTGCCGGGGGCGAAGACCCGGTCGTCGAGGTCCGTCTGCCCCGAGTAGCCCTTGCCCTCGAGGATGCCGATGACGGTGAAGGGCTGCCCGTTGAGTTGTATCTCCTGGCCGACGAGATCGGCCGACGCGCCGTCGGTGAGGTCGGAGGCCACCGTCGGACCCAGCAGCACCACCCGTCGGTGGGCGCTGTAGTCCTGGTCGGTGAAGTTCTGGCCGGCCACGACGGAGGTGTTGTCGATGTTGAGGAATTCCGGGCTCGCCCCCAGCAGGATGGCGACCGTGTGCGAGGACGTCAGGTGGGTGGCGATGGCCCCGTGCAGGACCACCAACGGGGAAACGGCCGCGACGTCGGGGGCCTCTGGGTTGTTCACCAACGCGGTGGCGTCGTCCATGGTCAATTCGGACTTGCGATAGTGCGTGCCCTGGTCCTGACCCTTCAGGCCGAGCTTGCGGCGCAGTTGGGTCACGATCGCGCTGCCCTGCCCGCCGCTGATCGTCGAGGTGGGTAGGACGAACAGGCTGTTCGATCCCAACCGGTCGATGGAGGCCTGCACGGCTGCCGAGGAGCCGGTGCCGACCGCAACCAGTGCGATCACCGATGCCACCCCGATCACGATGCCGAGCATCGTCAGCGTCGAGCGCATCTTGTTGGCGAGGATCCCGCCCCACGCGAACCAAGCGCTCTGGCGCAACTGCGCCACTGCCGTGAACAGGCCGCTGGGCTCCCCGTCCATGATCGGACCTCCTTGCCGCACCCCACCCCAAGTTACTTCAACCGTGTAGTGATCATACTGACAGATGACTTCAAGGTTCAAGTTATGTCGGTCTTGTCTTACTTCAC
>DASXPS010000176.1 GCA_036493475.1 Sporichthyaceae bacterium
CGACCTGGCCCAGCCGATTACCGACCAATACCGAGGCCACGAACCACCCCGACTGTATGAGCCTCGTCGAACAGCCGGAGGAGACCCCTAGGTGGCTGGTGTTTTTCGCCGGGTGGCGGTCGGCTGTCTTGTTGATCTGTCCGGGAGAATGTTCCTATGAGACAGGGACTTCGCTGCCGGGCTGAGCGATGACGTTGGGGCAGGCGCCGAGGCAGCCGGACTTGTTCCGGTCCACGGCCGGGTTCTGTGAGCCGCGGGTGGCGCCAGGCTCGATTTACGGGTTGCTGCATCGGGAGTGTCACCGGCTGTTCGGTGATGAGATGTTCGCGGATTTGTTCACCGATGTGGGTCGGCGCAGCGTGCCGCCAATGATCGTGGCGGTGGTGATGGTGCTGCAGCGGATCGAGGGCTGCTCGGATCGTGAGGCGACCGACCGGTTCTGCTTCGACGCGCGATGGAAGTACGCGGCGGGCGGGCTGGATTTCGACTATCCGGGGTTCGTGCACACGGTGCTGGTGGACATGCGAGCGCGGCTTGCCGGATCGTCGGCCCCGAACCGGATCTTCGACGCGGTGCTGGACGTTGCCAAGGCTGCGGGCCTGGTGGGCCGCCGGCGGGTGCTGGACTCCACACCGTTGTACGACGCGGTCGCCACGATGGACACCGTCACCCTGATCCGCTCGGCGATCCGTGGCCTGCTCAAGGTCGCTGACACCGAGCTCGAATCGCGGCTGCGGGCGGTGCTGGTCCGCGAGGACGACTATGCCTGCGCGGGCAAGCCGGTCTGTGACTACGACGATCCAGACGCACGGGCCGCGCTGGTCGACGCGCTGGCCACAGACGGCATGGCGCTGCTGCGGGTGCTTCACGGGCGTGAACTGGCCGAGGCGGTGACCCAGGCCGCCGCGCTGTTGGCCACGGTGCTCGGCCAGGACCTCGATGAAGACACCAACGGGGTGTTCCGCATCGCCCGTCGCGTCGCGCCCGACCGGGTGATCTCCACCGTGGATCCGCAAGCCCGGCACGGGCACAAGACCGCCGCACGGGGGTTCGACGGCTACAAGGGACATGTGGGTATCGACCCCGACTCGGAGATCATCACCGCCACCACAGTGACCGCGGGCAACGCTGGGGACGCCAGCGCCGCCGAGGACCTCATCACCGACCTGCTCGACACCGACACCGAGCACGCGGACGCCGAGCACGGGCCGGGCGATGACGGCGATAGTGGCGGTGACGGTGAGCCCGCCGCGACGGTCTACGGCGACAATGCCTACGGCACCGGGGAATTGCAGGAGCGGCTGGAGCAGGTCGGGATCGAGTCCAAGTGCAAGACCCAGCAGCCGGTTGCCACCGGCGGGCGCTTCGCCAAGGACCGCTTCGACATCGACCTGCGCCACGACACGGTGAGGTGTCCCGCCGGGCACACCGCGCCGATCCGGCGCAGCAACGCGACCGGCACCGCCAGCTTCTGGCCGTACTGCACGCACTGCCCGCTCCGCCAGCAGTGCACCACCGCCGCCGACGGACGCACCGTCACCGTCGGGATCCACGAGAAACTCCTCGCCGCCGCCCGGGCCCGACAACGCGACCCAGACTGGATCACCGACTACCGGGCCACCCGCCCCAAGGTCGAACGAAAGATCGCCCACCTGATGCGCCGCCGACACGGCGGCCGCCGCGCCCGCGTCCGCGGCACCACCAAGATCGCCGCCGACTTCGCCCTCCTCGCCGCCGCCGTCAACCTCGCCCGCCTCGCAGTGCTCGCCCTGGCCAGCACACCCGGCCGAGGATGGGCCACCGCGGCCGGGTAGACCAGCAGAAGCCCGGATCCCCTGCACAGCAGTCGACAACGGCCATTACACCGCCAGCAGCACCCGACACATGACCCGAGCCGCGCCAGCACGCCGATTAGACCCGGACCCGCACGACCGCTACTACACCTGCCAATCGGTGTTCCACGTCAGGGACCGCACCCCGAACAACCGTTCAACACCAACCACCTAGGGCCGATCTTTCCCAGCGTGCGCACCGAATCTCGTTTATCGGCGCCTGGCGAGCATGTGGGGACCGGGTTGAATATTCACCCCGCCTGCTTCCG
>DASXPS010000177.1 GCA_036493475.1 Sporichthyaceae bacterium
ATCACCTGGCCACCCTGACCCGCGTCCAAGCCCGCTTCGCCGCCACCGAGCACACCATCCCCATGCTCACCGAAGCCACCCCAACCCAACGACGCGCCTTCGAACTACTCGCCACTCCCATCCCACTGAGCCTCAGGTAGCTGTTGACGGCTTGATTGCCTGAGCGTCCCGCGTGGGCGTTCGGCAGTGCTGTTTGGTGACGGGCTCGGGCCGGCGGCGAGGTTGCGGCGGGAGGATGGGCTGTCGGTAAACGCGAGGGACCCCTTCTCGCTGCTGCTGGTCGCGGTGCGCGGGAAGGGGTCCGAGGCGGGTGTGTGCCCGTGGCCATTGTATGGCCGTGCCCGCTGTCGGTCGATGCCTATGCCGAGGCCGGCCGTGGGGTGGATGTGCCGCGCCCGGAGTGCCCGCGGTGCGCGGCGGCGATGTGTTTCTGGTCGGGGTATCGGCGCTGGGTGCGGGCGGCGGGCCGGTGCTGGCGGATCTTCGTTCCCCGCGTCCGGTGCGGGCGTTGCTGCGAGTCGCATGCGTTGTTGCCGTCGTTCGTGCTGGCCGGTCGGTTGGATGTGGTCGACAGTGTCGGGCAGGTGCTCGAGGCGGTGGCCTCCGGCTTGGTCGGGGTGCGCCCGGCGGCGGCGCGGGTGGGGGTGGCGCACACGACCGCGCGGGAGTGGCTCCGGCGGTTCACCGCGCGGGCCAGCGCGATCGGGGTCGCGTTCGCCGCGTTGTGCGCCGAGCTGGGCGGTCCGGTGCTGGCCCCGCGGGCGGACACGGCCGCGGGGGCGGTGTCCGCGATCGGGGCGGCGTTTAGGGCGGCGTGTGAGTTCCCGGGCTGGGTCCGGTTGACGCGGTGGCGGTTCGCGTCGGCGGTGAGCGGCGGGAGGCTGTTGGCGGCCAACACGGTCTCGCCCTATCTGGTGGTCGGCAGGCGGCGTTTCCTGCCTCCAGTGCCTGGAATCGACACCGGAGCCGGAGGCGAGCATGGACCGTGAGCTGATTGAGCGGGTCGCGTTGCACCGCTGGGCGGTGATCGCCGAGGCGGCCAACCCGAGATTGACGCCGGCGGAGCGGGGTGTGCTGGTGCGGGCGATCGCCGCGCGCCCGCATACGCATCCGGACGGCAGCATGCGCCGCTATGCGCGGGGCACGATCGACCGCTGGCTGCGCGCGTGGCGTAAGCGCGGGTTGGCTGGGCTGCGGCCGTGCCGGCGGGCGGACACCGGCACGGTGCGGGCGCACCCGGAGTTGTTCGCCGAGGCGGCCGCGCTGCGCTTGGAGTTGCCGGCCCGCTCGGCCGCGCAGATCGCCTCGATCCTGTTCCACCGGCATGGGATCGCGGTGGCCGAGCGCACCGTGCGCGCGCAGTTGCGCCGGGCCGGGCTGCACCGCGAAGCCTTGGCGGCCGAGCCGAAGGTGTTCGGCCGCTACGAGGCCGAACACCCCAACGACCGGTGGATCACCGATGTGCTTGTCGGCCCGTTCGTGCCCTACCCGCGACGGGAGGCCTCGGTGCGGGCCAGGCTGTTCCTGATCGTCGACGATCATTCCCGGCTGCTGGTCGACGGGCAGTTTTTTTGCCCATGAGAACGCCCGGGCCTGTCAGGAGCTGCTGCGCCGGGCGATCGTGCGCCGTGGCGTGCCCACGGTCTTGTACGCCGACAACGGCGCCCCGTTCGCGAACGCGTGGCTGGCGCGCACCTGCGCGCTGCTCGGTATCCGGCTCGTGCACTCCAAGCCGTACTCCCCGCAAGGGAGGGGAAAACAGGAGCGGGCGAACCGCTATATCAGGGAGGCGTTTGTGGCCGAGGCCTGCCACCAGGGCATCGAGTCGATCGAGGAGCTCAACGACCGGTTCGCCGCCTGGGCCGCCCAGGTCGCCAACCGGCGCCGGCACGCCGAAACCAACCAAGCGCCGATCGAGCGGTTCGAGGCCGCCGGGCCGCCCCGCCAGGCCGACCCGGACCGGCTGGTTGAGGCGTTTCGCTGGTCGGTGACCCGCAAGGTCACCCGCACCGCCACCGTCCCGCTGGAGGGCAACAGCTACAGCGTGGATCCAGCGCTGGTCGCCCACCGGGTCGAGCTGCGCTACGACCCCGAAGACCTGACCCGTATCGACGTGTTCCTCGACGGCGCCCCGGCCGGAGTCGCGCGTCCGTTCGTCACCCGCCGCCACGTGCACCGCTCGGTGCCCCAAGCCATCCGCCCGGAGCCGGCTGCCACCGGGGTGGACTACCTCGGGCTGGTACAGGCCGCCCACGAGCAGGCCACCGGCGTCGGCCGCATCGACTACGCCCACCTGGCCCAGCTCGCCGGCGAGGGCGACGCCGGCGAGGGCCTGGAGACAAGGCAGTGAGCCCGGCGCCGTGGGTGGCCCACTTCGGGCTGTCCCGTACCCCGTTCGGCAAAGCGATCGCCGCGAAAGACCTTTACCGCCGCCAGGCCCACCAGGAGGCGGTGGCCCGGATCAACTCGTCGAGTCCGCCTTGGGCGTGCTCACCGGCGAGGTCGGCGCCGGCAAGACCGTCGCGGTGCGGGCCGCGATCGCCGCGCTGGACCCCACCCGCCACCAGCTCATCTACATCGCCAACCCCGCGTTTGGCACCCGTGGCCTCTACGTCACCATCGTGCGCGCTCTCGGCGCGGAACCCCGCTATATGAAGGCCGAGCTGATGGCCCAAGCCGGCGACCTGCTCGCCGCCGAAACCGAGGAACGTCACCGCCGGGTGGTCCTCTGCGTCGATGAGGCCCACCTGTTAGAGCCCGCGCAGCTCGAGGAATTACGGCTCTTGACGAATATGGACATGGATTCGGCGTCGCCGTTTGCCGGGATCCTGCTCGGCCAGCCCACCCTGGCCCGGCAGCTGCGCATGGGCGTATTCGCCGCGCTCGATCAGCGCATCGCCACCCGGTTCGCGATCAAACCGATGGACCTGGGTGAGTCCGCGGCCTACCTGCGCCACCACATCGCTCTCGCCGGCCGCGACGAGCCGCTGTTCGCCGACGACGCCGTCGCCCGCCTGCACCGCATCGCCAACGGCCTGCCCCGCGCGTTGAACAACGCCGCCACCGCCGCGCTGATCGCCGCAGCCGCCGACGGCAAAGACCTCGTCGACGACGCCTGCGCGAAAAAGGCCGCCGCCGAACTGACCCGCGACTGACCAGCTCCGGCCACACCGGCTGCTCACACCCGCCGGTTCCTCCACCGCCGCCATCCCTGCCGGAGCGCAGGCACCGGCAGACCATCCCCGGCGGAGGAACCAGCCTCCGACCACCCCCACCCAGCGTGAGCCGCCCTGCCCGAGCCAGAACTGCCCCACCGCACAAGGGCAAACAGCCGTGACCCCGCTACCCGCCCCACGCACCGACGCCGACAGCTACGCCGTGCTCGACGACGCCATCGCAGCGCTCGCCCAGCGACGCGGCCTCAACCTCGGCGACGAACTCGCGATCATCCACCTGCTCGCCAGCCTCATCGACCAGGCCCTCCGCTGGCTGCCCGAGGCCATCACCACCCCACGCCTCAACGGCGCCACCTGGAACGACATCGCCACCCTGATCGGCACCAGCGCCGAAGAAGCCCAACTGCGCTTCGATCCCGACTCACCCATCGCCGACCACAGATGGCCCTGGCCCACCAACCCCCGATAACCCGACGACGCCGAACCGGGCCCACCCCTCAACGGGAAAGCCCATCACCACACAATCCGGCCGAGAAATCACCACCGAACGCGGCCGCCTCATGCACAGACAGCGCCGCCGCTAACACCAGTCAGCAGCTTGCGGAAGAACCTGGTCGCGGCGCTGGCGTCACGCCGGGAGGTGACCAGGATGTCGAGCAC
>DASXPS010000178.1 GCA_036493475.1 Sporichthyaceae bacterium
AGGCGGAGATCCTCGCCCGCGCGCCGCGGCGGTAGCGGGGTTCGCGGCTCGGGACAACGGCTCAGGCCAGCTCCGCGTACAGCGCCGCCGTCTGCGCCGCGACCGCGTCCCAGGAGAACTCGTGCACCGCGCGATCGCGCCCCGCCCGGCCCATCGCGCCGGTCCGGCCGGGGTCGCGCAGCAGCAGGTTCAGCGCGCCGGCGAGCGACGCCGGGTCCTCCGGCGGGACCAGCAGCCCGGTTACGTCATCGTCGACCACCTCGGGGATGCCGCCGACGCGCGACGCCACCACCGCGGTCGCGCAGGCCATCGCCTCCAGGTTGACGATGCCCAGGGGCTCGTACACCGACGGGCAGGCGAACACCGCCGCGTGCGTGAGCAGCTGGATGATGTCCGGCTTGGGCAGCATCTCCGGGATCCAGATCACCCCGGACCGCGACGCCTGCAGCTCCGCCACGAGCGCTGACACCTCGGCGCCGAGCTCCTGCGTGTCCGCCGCCCCGGCGCACAGCACGAGCTGCGCCGACGGGTCGAGCGACGCCGCCGCCCGCAGCAGCACGGGCACGCCCTTCTGCCTGGTGATCCGGCCCACGAAGATCACGTACGGCCGGGAGAGGTCGATGCCGTGCCTTTTGAGTACGTCCGTCTTCTCGTCCGGCGCGTACTCGGCGGTGTCGATACCGTTACGGATTACCCGCACTCGTTCGGGCGAAATCTCCGGGTAAACCGACAGCACGTCGTGGCGCATCCCGTCGGACACCGCCACGACGGCGGCCGCGGCGGCGAGGGATAGCCGCTCCGCCCAGGACGACAGGGCGTAACCGCCGCCGAGCTGCTCGGCCTTCCACGGCCGCAGCGGTTCGAGCGAGTGCACCGTGGCGACGTGCGGGATGCCGTGCAGCAGTGACGCGAGGTGCCCGGCGAGGTTGGCGTACCAGGTGTGCGAGTGCACCAGGTCGGCGCCGCCCACGGCGTCCGCCATGGACAGGTCGGCGGAGAACACCTTCAGCGCGGCGTCGTGCAGCACGGGCCAGGCCTGGTGCGCGACCGCGGTGTCCCGCGGCGCGCCCTGGCAGTGCACGGTGAGGTCCACCAGGCCGGACAGCGCGCGGGCCAGGTACTCCACGTGCACCCCCGCCCCGCCGTACACCTCGGGCGGATACTCCCTGGTCAGCAGCGCTACCTTCACGGTGTTACTTCCTGCCCCTTCCCGACCACGGTGATGCCGCCGGACGAGACGACGAATCCCCGCGCCCGGTCATGTTCCTTGTCCACGCCTACCTTGGCACCTTCGGGCACGACCACGTTCTTGTCGATGATCGCGTCCCGGATCTCCGCGTGCCGCCCGACTATCACGTTGTGCAGCAGGACCGCGCGATCCACGGTGGACCATGAGTTCACCCGGACCCCAGGCGACAGCACGGACCCCCTGACTAGTCCTCCCGAGACGATCACCCCGTTGGAGACGAGCGAGTCGATCGCCCGGCCCACCCGGTCGCCGGTGTCGTGCACGAACTTGGCGGGCGCCAGCGGGTCCATGTGGGTCAGGATCGGCCAGCGGTCGTTGTAGAGGTTGAACATGGGCTCGACGGTGCGCAGGTCCATGTGCGCGTCGAAGTAGGCGTCGATCGTCCCGACGTCCCGCCAGTAGCCGCAGTCGCGCTCGGTGGCGCCGGGCACCTCGTTGGTCATGAAGTCGTACGCCTGCGCCGCGCCGTCGCGGACCAGCGCCGGGATGATGTTCCCGCCGATGTCGTGCCGGCTGTTGATGTCGTGCGCGTCGGTGTGCAGCACGTCCTTGAGCACCTTGGTGTCGAACACGTAGATGCCCATCGAGGCGAACGACTCATCCGGCGAGTCGGGGATGGTCGGCGGGTTGGCCGGCTTCTCGAGGAAGCTCTCGACCGTCCGCCCGTCGGCGGCCACGCCCACGATGCCGAACGCCTTCGCGTCCTGCCGCGACACCGGGATCGCGGCCACGGTCACCCCGGCGCCGTACTCCACGTGCTGGGCGATCATCTGCCGGGGATCCATCCGGTACACGTGGTCGGCGCCGACCACCACCACGATGTCCGGCCGCTCGTCGTTGATCAGGTTCATCGACTGGAAGATCGCGTCCGCGGACCCGCTGTACCAGTGCGCGCCGAGCCGCTGCTGCGCGGGCACCGGCGTCACGTAGTTGCCGAGCAGGTCGCTCATCCGCCACGTGACCGAGATATGCCGGTCCAGGCTGTGGCTCTTGTATTGCGTGAGCACGCAGATCTTCCTGATACCGGAGTTGGCCAGGTTGGACAGGGCGAAGTCAACCAGCCGGTACACCCCGCCGAACGGCACGGCCGGTTTAGCCCGGTCGTCCGTCAGCGGCGCGAGCCGTGTTCCCGCCCCGCCCGCCAGCACAATCCCCAGCACCCGCGGGTCCGCCATGTTGTCCCGTCCCTCCGCCGCTTGATCCGCGATGCAATGCTGCACCCTCTACTTCCCCAGCGGAACCCCCGAACGCACGTGAAAAGACCAACGGCAAAAGAACACAATCATCCCGAACGGGTGCTGGTCGCACCCGTTCGGGATGCCCTGTTACCGCAGAGTGCGGGCCGGGTCACGGGGCTGGCCGGGTCACGGGGCTGGCCGGGTCACGGGACGGGCCACCTCAGGGCGCGGGCGGGGCGAGCAGGTCGCGGACGATGAACGAGTACCCGCCGGGCTGGCAGTCCCCGATGTCCGCTGTGTCCTGCGTGTAGTCCGTCGGCATGCCGCCGAAGTTCGGCGCCGGGTAGACGCTGAGCAGCATGCCGTCGGGGATGTGAGCCGAGTGAATCGCGAAGTCGGGCTGCGGCTGGGTGCCGTTATCGGTGGAGAAGACCCAGCTCTGGCCGTCCCAGGTGTCCAGGCCCGGCAGGTGGACCAGCACCACCTCGGTCGTACGGGGCGACGGGTCTCCCCCGTCGGTGCGCGGCACGCTCATCTGCAGTGCCATGGCTGACTACCCAGCCTCTCTTTGGCTTTGCTAAGAGCTAGGAGGCCCGGGGCACCCCGGCGCCAGGGCGGTCCGGGGTGCCCGCGAGGTGGGCGGGGCGGGTGGGGCCG
>DASXPS010000179.1 GCA_036493475.1 Sporichthyaceae bacterium
CGTCGTCGGCCGAACGTCCCGACGTCGGCGTGTCGTACGTGATGTACGCCGTGCTGACCGCCAGTGTGCTGTTGCTGGTTGGCCGGGCCCGGCTGGTGGGTCTGCTGGCCGTCAGCCTCTGCGTGCTGGTTCCGTTTCTCATCGCGCCGGACATGACCTCAACCGGGCACGTGCTGGCCGTGGCCGTCGGTGGGGCCACGATGGCCCTAATACAACGACACGCTCGCCGACGTGATCGACGCTTTTCCAGTCGATGATCTTGGACTTGTCGACCTAATTGAGCCTGTTGCAGAATCGGCGCGCCTTCGGTGGCTGGTCGTCAATGTTTTGAATGATCTTGTTGTGGCTAAGGGGTTTCGGCCGGTGGATCGGGGTCAGCAGTTTGTGTTGCCGCCGGATATGCGGGAGTGGTTGCCGGCTGATCATCTGGTGTGGTTTGTGCTGGATGCGGTGGCCGGCCTGAATGTGACGGTGTTTCGGGGGCGGCGTCGGCTGGGGGGTGCGGGTCGGGCGGCGTATGACCCGGTGATGCTGGTCGGTTTGTTGATCTACGCCTACGCGGTGGGGCAGCGGTCGAGTCGGCAGATCGAACGGCTGTGCCGCACCGATGTGGCGTTTCGGATCGTGTGCGCGCAAGACGTGCCCGATCACAGCACGATCGCCCGGTTCCGGGCCGAGCACGAGACCGGCCTGAGCGGATTATTCGAGCAGGTGCTCATGCTGTGTGCCCGGGCCGGGATGGGGCGGGTCGGCACGATCGCGATCGATGGGACGAAGATCGCCGCGAACGCGGCCCTGTCCGCTAACCGCAGCGAATCACGGCTGCGGCAGATCGCCGCCGACATTCTGGCCGATGCGGCCGCGGTCGACGCCGCCGAGGACGGGCTCTACGGTGACCGGCGCGGTGACGAGCTACCACCACAGTTGGCCGACCCGACCGGCCGGGCCGCGCGGATCAAGGCGATGCTGGATGACATCGCCGCCGAACGGGAAGCCGCATCGGCCGGCAGCGAACAGACCCGGCGGGCTACCGAACGGGTCGAACGGGCCCAGCAGCACCTGGCTGACACCCGGGCCGTGGTGGCCGAACGCAACGCCGAACGGGCCCGCTGGCAGCAGCTCATCCAAGCCGACGGTGGTCGCGGACTATCCGGCCGGATGGTGCCGGTCGAGCAGCACTACGACGTGCGGGCCGCCGCGGCCCGGCTCGCCCGCGCCGAAGCGAACCTGACCCGAGCCCGCCACGCCGCACACTCACCCAAGGACGCCACCCGTAACCTGACCGACCCCGACTCGCGGATCATGCCCACCCGGCACGGCTGGGTGCAGGGCTACAACGGCCAACTGGTGGTCAGCGCCGACTACCTCATCCTGGCCGCCGACCTACACCACCACCCCACCGACTACCGCAGCTGGGCGCCGATGATCGACCAGGCATCCGACGCTGCCCGCGCGATCCGCCGCGCCACCGGCCGCCGCAGCCGCCTCGGCACCGTGCTCGCCGACGCCGGCTACGCCAGCACCACCAACCTCACCAGCCCCGGACCGGACCGGCTCATCGCCCTCGGCACCGGCCGCGAACTCCACCACGCCGCCCGCACCCACCCCGCCCACGGCGACCCGCCATCCCACGCCACCGCGTGGCAACGCATGAACCACCGACTGCGCACCCCCGCCGGCGCCGCCCGCTACCGACGACGCGCCGCCCTCGTCGAACCCGTCCACGCCCACCTCAAAGACCGCCGCGGACTCCGCACCTTCACCCGCCGCGGAATCACCGCCGCCCGCAGCGAATACCGCTTCGCCGCCGCCGTCACCAACCTCCTCCGCCTCCACACCCTGCTCGCGGCCAACCCAACCTGACCAACCACCAACCCACCACCACCGGCACTCACCAGCGCGGATTACGCAACAGGCTCCCAGCGCGCGCCAAATCCAAGATCATCTCGATGGATGCCCGTTCCCCTACTATCCTGGACCTGGCGCTGCCCGGCAGCGCCAGGTTCAAGATCATTCAGCGCTACTGAGCGCCGCCGCCTGCGCCGGCAGAGCCCTGCCGGTGCTCGAGGCGCCACCGCGGGCGCACGTAGTGGCAGGTGTAGCCGTTCGGGTAGCGCTCCAGGTAGTCCTGGTGCTCAGGCTCGGCCTCCCAGAACGGGCCGGCCGCGGTAACCTCTGTGACGATCTTGCCCGGCCACAGGCCCGAGGCCTCAGCGTCGGCGATTGTCTCCTCGGCGATCCGCTTCTGCTCGTCGTCGGTGTAGAAGATGGCCGACCGGTAACTCGCGCCAATGTCGTTGCCCTGACGGTTCCTTGTCGTCGGGTCGTGGATCTGGAAGAAGAACTCCAGCAGGTCCCGGTAAGAGAGCCGCGCAGGATCGAAGATGATCTCGATCGCCTCGGCGTGGTTGCCGTGATGGCGATACGTCGCATTGGGCACATCACCGCCGGAGTATCCAACCCGGGTCGAGATCACCCCGGGCACCTTGCGGATCAGGTCTTGCATCCCCCAAAAGCAGCCACCGGCTAGCACTGCGCGAGCGGTTGTTGCTGTCGTCATCGTGTCACTCCTTAAGTAAGCACTACCTTAACGTTCTACGTCGCCGAAGCCTTCCCGCTTGATCGGGTGGTCTTGCCGATGCCACCTTGTCGGAGGCCACGTCTGGCGCCCGTCGCCTTAGGCGCAATCACGCCAATTCTGCTGATCGCGGATGGTGTGGTGCTGGCGTTGCCTGTTCACCAGGTGCTTGTGACCATGGACGCACAGGTGATGGGTCACAAGGCGTTCGACCGAGGCGGCGGGATGGGCGTGACCGGGACACCGGGTGATCGGCGAGACGAGACGGCCAGAGGCTTCGTCGGGCAACGAGCACCAGCACTTGCAGGTCTATAAGTCTGGAGTGCCGGTAATAACCGTTGCCGCGGTCGACGAAAATCAGCACCCGGCATCGTTCACCAACTGGGGGGCCCGGCTGAGGTCGCCGCGCCTGACGTTGGAATCTGGTCGACGGCTCCGTCATATCCGACCACGCTGTTTCCGAACGGAACCGACGGTACCGGCCAACTCGACGGCACCTCCATGGCTACTCCATTCGTCAGTGGCGTTGCGGCGCTGTTACGCGCACATGGAGCGACCGCGGCGGCTACGCAAGCGGCGATACTGCGCACCGCGCAACCAGTGAGCGGGGTCGACGTGCTTGGTCACGGCGTCGTCAACGCGGCAACCGCGCTGACCTACGCGCAGGCGCATCCACATCCCTTCGTGGCACTGGACTTCGCCCCGGAGTGGTTCCGGTGGGCGCAGCTGATCCTGTTGGCCGCGGTCGTCGTGAAGTACTCCTGGGTGCTGATTCGGCGGATGCGTCGCCGTCCTCCGCCACGCCGCCTTTCC
>DASXPS010000180.1 GCA_036493475.1 Sporichthyaceae bacterium
GACTTGCACTGTTGCACACTTGCATTACTCCTGTGGTCTCATGCTCCAGCCATGCGTGGCGAGGTCAGCCGTGACCAACTCACAGCACGTCGGATACGACGTTCTCCGCGTCCCGAACTCGCACCTTCCCGGACATGAGCAGCGGCAACAGCTCATCGCGGGTGGAAACTAATGAGCGCGTCTCTTGGGCGGCGGCGTGTGCACGTATGCGCAAAGGGAGAGCTATGGATTCGAACTCATCCCACTGATCGCCGCTCAGACCCGAATCCGCGATTAGTAGGGGACACGGGTCGTGAGATGGCGATAGGTGCCCGTCTGACCTGCGACAATGGTGTTTGCGAAGACACATTCGTCGAGGTCGGAAGGACACCTACCGGGTGAACAGTTTACGCGAGATGCGCCGGTTGCGGCGCCGGGTGCTCATCGGCGCGCCGGATCGGTCGTTGACTGGGTTCTCGGGGATGGTAGCGGTGACCGAGCTGGTCGACCGACTGAAGATGATCACAGTGTTGGATGCGGTGATCGGGCCGATCAAGACCCGCAACCGGGGGCATAGCGGCGGGGAGCTGTTGGTCGGGTTGGCGGCGGCGCAGTTGGCCGGGGAGGACTTCCTGGTGGGGCTGGACCGCTACCGCGCCGACGCCGCCGGGCAGGTACTCGCGCCGGTGGCTGGGCTGTGCTCGACGACCGCGGCCGGGCTGGCGCGGCGGTTCAGCGAGGGGCAGTGGCGGGCGGTGGAGACCGGGATCGGGGATATCGGCACGCGGATGCTGGCCGCGTTGCCCGTGGCGCGGGCCGCGGCGCTGTGTGAGACGGTGACGATCGATCTGGACACCACCGATGTGGAGGTCTACGGACGCCGTAAGCGTGGGGTGGCCTACAACTACCAGGGACAACGCTGCGGACGTCCGCACGTGGCCACCTGGGCCGAGACCGCGACCGCGCTGGCCGCGGACCTGATGTCGGGCAACGAAGACCCCCGCGGGCACGCCCCGGAGCTGTTGAACCGGGCACTGGCCGCGCTGCCGGCGCCGGCGCGGCTGGGCAAGATCCGGCTGCGCACCGACGCCGGCTATTTCGCCGGTGAGCTGGCCCGCGCGGCGCTGGCGGCCGATGTCGAGTTCGCGATCGGCGCCAAACGCATCGCCCCGCTGTGGCGGCTGCTCGACGGGGTTGCCGAGACCGGCTGGATCGACGCGCTGGACATGGACGGCGCGCAGGTCGCGGTGGCCGACTATCGCCCGGGCTGGTGGCCGGCGAGCACCTGGCTGCTGATCCGCCGGGTGCGCCTGGACGTGGCGGCCGGAGCGGTCTCGGCCGACCCACGAGCCCGGCGCCGCCGCACCCTGCACCCCGAGCAACGGGTCCTGCCCCTCGCCGAGATCGCCGGCGCCGACGCCGTGTACGGCTACTCGTTCATCATGACCAACCTGGATGTGTCCACCGGTGAGAAGGCCGCGACGGTCGAGCACTGGTATCGGCACCGGACCCAGGTCGAAAACATCTTCCGGGACAGCAAGATCGGTGCTGCTTTGCGCCACCTGCCCTCCGGATATCCGCAGGTCAACACCGCGTGGATGTGGGGTGCGCTGCTCGCGGTCAACATCGCCGGCTGGCTACACCAACTCACCGCCACCACCGGGCCCGGCGCCCGGCTGTTCGGCCACGGCGTCCGCGGCGGCCAAGCCATGATCGCCACCCTGCGCCACCGGCTGATCCGCGTCCCCGCCCGCCTGATCCGCCACGCCGGCACGCTCACCCTGCGCCTACCCCCAGGCCATCAACTGCTCAACGAGATCCTCGCCCGCATCCGTGCCCTCCCCGCGACGCCCTGACCAGGCCAAAAGGCCCCAAACACCCCCGGAACCCGCACACCCGAGGCGACACTCGGGCAACCGGGCTGCGACCAACCCGAACTCACGCCCAATCAAAGATCAATCCACCGACCGGAGATCAACTACATCCTTACCCGCGGATTCGGGTCAGATAGATTTGGGTGCGGCTCTTCTCAAGTGAGGGCTGTTGCCGCTGGGGCCGGAGAGTCGAGCGGTCACCGGCACCGATGCGCCCTGAAAATGCTCCGCGCGCGAAAGGGTCTTCGCCTGCGCAGTCGGCGTGAATGTACCCACGTAGAAGCGTCCGAGCGCATGTGCCGCACGAAATCCTGGGTAGATTCCGCCGGCGTCCCGGTGAACAGCCGCGACCAGGTCGGCTGCGCGATAGAACGGTCCGTGGTCCATAGCGAGCCCTTTCGTCTGAATGAGGTCGGACGGCGATTAGAGGGCTGTCCGTGGTCGCTACCAGATGCCGGACCGATGCGGGCTGATCAACCTGTCGGCAACCGTGGTCGCACCCAGGGCGAACAAGCCCTGGCGGGAAAGACCGAATGCCGGCGGTGAACGGCGTCGGTGAGCCGTGTGCGGGAGAACCACATGCACGGTTTGACGGGCGGGAGCTGGAAACGAGACACCACCGGCCAAGGCTACCGCCGTGGAACAACCTCGCGGGAAACCGCGGGAACACAAGGCTACGGGGGGGGCCTACCGCCGATCCATATCCACGCGCCCGCTCCCGACCCTCCTGGCGGCGCTTCCAAGGTAAGCACAGAAGCCGCCATGAGTGGATCTTGCGACCGGCGACGGTCTGATCTACGTGCGCTGTGGTTGTCGCTCGAGGTGGCGGTAGATGGTCTTGCGGGAGACGTGGAAGGTTTCGGCGATCTCGGCGACGGTGTAACGACGTTTGCCGTCGGCGCCTTTCTCGTCGTACATCTGTCGGGCGACGCCGATCTGGCGGGCGGTGAGTTTGGGTTTGCGCCCGCCGGTTCGGCCACGTGCCCGGGGCGGCTTCCAGGCCTTCGAGGGTGCCTTCGCTGATGAGGTCGGCGAGCATCGTGGTGACGATCCGGTTGCCCTCACCCAGGCCACCGACCCGATAACCGCCGGGAGACGCCCAAATCGGTCCTCAGGTAGGACTGCGCGCAGGTCGTGAAGGCCACGCGGACATTGACACTTCCGGTCCCGCTGGCGCTGGCGACGATTATGAGTCGGTGGAGTGCTCGGATAGCAGATGTCGCAGGAACCGGTCCGGGTCACTGACCGGGGTCCTTCTGGTGGGTGCTGATGGTCATGTCCAGAAACGCCGCTGTGCGGGCGTACCGCGTCACGCGATGGCAGCGGCCTGGTCCTGGGAGCCCCAGCCACCCGACATGGGCGTCACGGCTGGCCTGCGCGCTGGGGTGTCGCGCAGTCGGACGGGTGGACGTTCGGTGGGGAACGCGCGGATGGTGGCGGTGACCTCGCGCATGGTCGCCCCGATCGCGATCCCGAACACACCTTGACCCCCGCGCAGCAGGTCGACGACCTCGTCAGCGGTGCTGCATTCGTAGACGGTGATCCCGTCGCTGAACAGCGTGATCGCTGCCATGTCGTGAATTCCCCGGCCGCGCAGGTAATCGACCGCGACCCGGATGTTCTGCAGCGACACCCCGGTGTCGAGCAATCGCTTCACCACCGTGAGCACAAGGAGATCGGTGTAGGAGTAGAGGCGCTGGCTGCCGGATCCGTGGGCGCCGCGCAGGGTCGGCACGACGAGCCCGGTTCGGGCCCAGTAGTCCAACTGCCGGTAGGTGACCCCCACGATCTTGCACGCGGCCGGACCGCGGTAACCGTCCATCTCGTCAGGTACCGCGTCTCCCAGCGCGGAGTCGGGGAAGAGAACACCCTGTTCTCCCCGTGCCGCGCGGCGCTCGGAATCCATGGATGTGACGGTAACCGAGGTGGGCAACAAGGCCGCTACGGCGACAT
>DASXPS010000181.1 GCA_036493475.1 Sporichthyaceae bacterium
CAGCAGGCCGTTGGTGTTCTCGTTCGCACCTCTTTGCGGGGGCGACCCGCCCCGATCCGTCTGCCTTCCCCACGTAGAGCCTTCCCGTGCTGGTGTCGGCGATCAGGTAGATGCCCTGCACGGACCCAAGAGCGGTTCGCCATATTGCGTACCGCGGGTCACCCATGACGGTCTGCAGCTCGGCATGGCTGAGCAGGACGCTGTCGAAGCCGGGGAACGGCACCGCGTCCGGGTCGGCAATCTGCACGACGGGCAGGTGCGCTGCCGAGGTCCCGCTCTTGCTCCAGTTGATGGCGTCCTTGCCCCATTCGATGACGAGCCGACCGAGGAGGGAGGACAGGACCGCGGTCTCACGCAGGTCGTAGAACCGGTGCTCACCCGTGCGTTCCTCCACGACCTCGCCGAAGTTCTCGAAGACAACGAGGAGACGCGAGCGGCGCCCGCCACTGGCGAGGAAGCACACCCAATACCGCGGCGGATTCCTCGGGAACTTGGACAGCCGACTGCGATCTCGTATATCGACGAAGCCCGTCGGGCGTCTGATCGTCCGGACCGAGCGCGTCGCCCCCGACCGTATGCCGGATGACGACAACGTCGTTGTCCGGCTCGCTCGGTCCGAGCCGTGGTCCGACCACCTCCGGCCGCCCGTCGACTGTTTCGGTCCGGCTGCAGGTGAGCCCAGAGTCAGCACGGTCCAGCACGGTCCAGGGCCATCCGCGACGATCTGCTGACAAATTGCTGACAAGACGACAGCGAGGCCAGCTTCGGGATTCCGAAACTGGCCCCTGACCTGCAGGAACGGGTGGAGCTGTGGGGATTTGAACCCCAGACCCCCTCGATGCGAACGAGGTGCGCTACCGGACTGCGCCACAGCCCCAAACGGACGGGTGCGAGGTTATCAGGGAGAAGTGCATCGGCCCGGACCCGCCGGGACGGGTCCGGGCCGAACAGGAGTTCGTGGGCTAGACAGCCCGGACGTTCTCCGCCTGCGGGCCCTTGGCGCCCTGGACGATCTCGAACTCGACGCGCTGGTTGTCCTCCAGCGTCCGGTAACCGGTCGTCTGGATGGCCGAGTAGTGGACGAAGACATCGGCGCCGCCGTTGTCCTGGGCGATGAAGCCGAAACCCTTTTCGGCGTTGAACCATTTCACGGTGCCCTGGGTCATGCTGTTGTGCTCCTTATGTGCCACACGGTTGATGAGTCGCAGAATCGCGACCCCGGCGGCAACACCGGCTTCCTGAACAAAAAACGCCCTACGGACCGGGGTGTCCGCGGGCGTTCGAGAACGTTCGGGGAACTACTTGGCTGCAACCTGGGGGGACGCTAGCACACCCGGGTGTCGCAACTGTGACCTGACGCGGCGCACGTTCGTGCCGTTCCTGCAGGTCGGCTCACTCGGACGGACCAGCACGACCCCGTACGAACCGGGGCACGCCTACCGTGAAGCGCCATGATCAACGTCCATTTCCGGTGGCGTACCGCCCGCCGGCCGCAGCCCGAACCTGACCGGTCCCGGGCGCTGCGCGGCGAGCCCGGCCCCAGCCACCTCGACGCGGGGCGCTGGCGCGCCGCGTTGCCCGAGGACGCATGGCCCCGGCAGTTCCCGACCGACGGACAGCTGTGGCGGCGCGACGTGTTCGCGATCGCCTACCGCTGGCGCGACGGTGAGGCCGGCGCCCGCGAACTGCTCGGTGCGACGTTGATGTGGACTCATGCCGACAACCCGCACGGCCGACGCCGTGCGCTGCGCACCCTGGCCGACGATCCCACCGGCGAGCGCACCGAGCAGGCGCTGGAGGTGTTGCGCAACGAGCGGCTGTCCATCGCCGACCTGCGCACCGCCTACCTGGCGTTCCGCACCACCTGTCGACTGCGCGAGTTCGACGGGGACATGGCCACCCGGCTGCTTTATTTCGCCGGATACCGCCGCGGCGGACCAGGTGTGCAGCCGTTGATCCTCAACGACGAGATCGCCGCCCGCCTGCCGGATTCCTCGGGGGTGTCCAACCCGGACAACCGGGGCTCGAGCCTGGAATGGCTGCGCTACGTGGCCTGGGCCGCGGCTCAGGCCGGCGAGCACGTGGAGCCGGAGCTGGTCGAGATGGACCTGGTGGGTGGTGGATTGCGCTTCGGACGCACGCTGCAGGAGGTGCGGATCCCGCACCAGCGGGATCGGGCGGCCAGCATCTCCGGTCGTTGATGAGCACTCTCGGCCGCTGACCCAGCTCTCAGGCGGCGAACGGCTCCGGGCCCTGCGGGGCCTTGTCCGAACCGCCGCGCAATCGGGCCGGGACCACCCGACTCCAGGGCAGCGGAGTCCGACCCAGCGCCCACGTCACGGTGGCCAGCAGCAGGCACGCGATGATTCCGTCGATCCAGTAGTGGTTCGCGGTGCCGACCACGGCGATCACGGTGAATGTCGGGTGCAGCAGCCACAGCCAGCGCCACTTGGATCTGCAGGAGGCGATCAGGCCGGCCGCGACCAACATCGCCCACCCCACGTGCAGGCTGGGCATCGCCGCGTACTGATTGATCAGCGTGGCGTGGTTGGGATCGCCCGCGTAGACATTCAGCGGTCCGTACAGCTTGGCGGTGTCCACGAAACCCAGGTCGGTGTACATCCGCGGCGGGGCCAGCGGGAAGATCAGGTGCAGAACCAGCCCAATGGCGGTCATCGAGATCATCGCGCGCCGCACCGCGGGGTAGATCAGCGGACGCTTGAGGAACATCCAGATCAGGAATGCGATGGTCGCCGGGAAGTGCACCACCGCGTAGTAGACGTTCGCGAACTCGGTGATCCAGTGCGCGGTGAGCAGCGAGTGTTGCGCCGCGAGCTCACTGGGCAGGCCCATGACGTGTTCCCAGTGCAGCACTTTGCGGCCGTTGGCCAGTGCGGTGGTGGCGTCGTGGTTGTCGAGCAGGCGACCGAACTTGTAGACGCAGAACAACAAGGTCATCGCGATCAGCTCGCGGGAGAAGGTGCGCAGCGCAATGGGCTCGGCGCGGGCCGCGGCCGAAGTGGGCTGCGCGGTGTCGACCACGGCGTCCTTGCCTCCCGTCCTTACTCGGGTGCGGCGGGGACACGATCTCCTAGCCCTGACCTGACCGGGACGGGTCCAGGACAAACCGGATGACGAGTCGACCGAGAATAGCCGAATTCGGGGCATCCGCCAGGTGACCTGCGGGGCTACCAGCGGCGCTCGGGCCCGTGACGTGGGGCAAATCGGTGGCGATGTGACCGGGACCACACAAAAATTCTCGGGTTCTGTTCAGCCTATCGCGGTCCGGAGGGCGGCTGGGCCTCGATGGCGGCCGGGCCGGTCCAGTAGTAGCCGGCCGGAGCGAGGGTCCACCCGGGGTCGCTCGGGCTGACCGCGGCGGCCGCCGCGGTGCGGTGCGGACGTCCCCAGGCGCTCACCGGCAGTGAGGCAACCACTCGAATGAGATCGGGTCGGTCGGCCCGGGACAAGCCCGCCACCGCCGCGCTGAGTGCCTCGGCGGACACCGAGGTGCCCGGGCGCAACACCAGGGCGGCAGCCAACCGGTCCGGGCCGCCGCCCGGGTCCTCCTCGGCGTGCGCGACAACCAGCTCGACGTTCGGCAGCGCCCCGAGGGCGTCCTCGGCGGCGGCCGGCGCGGCGGCGCCGTTCCTGGTGTGCACCAGATCGGTCAGCCGGGCCACCAGCCAGTGGTCGCCGTCGGCATCGCGGCGGAACAGATGCTCGGTGGACGACCAACGGTCGGCCGGGGAGAACAGGCCGCGCAGCAGCCGATCGCCACCCGCATTCGGCCCGGCGGCCGCCACCAATAGCCCGACCTGGTCGTCCGCGCACTCCACGGCGAAGCCGTCCGGGCCGGTGACCGGCCGGGACTTGTCCACGTTCCACCGGATCAGTCGCACCTCGGCGCTACCCGGCAGCGGACGACCCTTGGCGCCGACCTTCACCCCGCTGGTGTTGGCCAGCACCACGTCCTGCTCGCCGGTGGCGAAGAACTCCAGCACCCCGACCGTTGGGAAGCGATCCCGCACCCGCCGCCACAACCAGCCGGGCATGCCGGAGCCGACGAACAGGCGCACCGGGTGGTGGCGTTCGGCCGGACCCGGCGTCGCCTCGATCAGCGGGCGTAGTGAGGTCCAGGTGTAGGGGACAACGGTGACTCCATAGCGACGCACCTCGGTCCAGAAAGTCTGCGGGTCGGTCGCGCCGGCCATTGCCAAGCGCGCGCCCCCGGCCAGCGCGCCGCCCACCGCGGTGAGCAACCCGCCCGCGTGATGCAGCGGCGCCAGGTTGTACACGGTGTCGGTGCTCCGCAGCCCGGCCGCGGACGCGGTGCCGAAGGCGGACAACGCCCAGCGGCCGTTGGTGATCCGGGTCATCCGGATTTCCCGGCCCTCGCCGGCGAACAACAGGAAGGCCGGATCCCCGGCGCGTCCGGGGTTCGGCGTATACCAGGCGGGCAGCGCGACCGCGTCCGGGTCGATGGCCTCCAGGTCGATCACCCCGCGCCGCGGCTCGCGTTCTCCGCTGCCCAGCAACAGCACCTCGAGCCGGGCCGCCCGGGCGGTGGACAGGTTTTCCGGGTCCGCGATGGTGCGCTGCAGCCCGGCCAACGCCACCTCTCGGGACGTGGGTCCGTCCGGGCGGAGCAACACCGCCACGGCGCCGATCCGGTTCAGCGCGGCGATCGCGGTCAGCGCGCTGGGCCGGGTCCGCATCAGTACGCCGACGTGCTCGCCCTGGCCGACGCCCACCGAGAGCAGTCCCCGCACCACCGCGTCCACCCGGGCCTGTGCGGCGGCGTAGGTGTGGCCGCGCCCGTCATAGACGAAGAAAGTGTCCTCGCTGTTGCGCCGGGCCCGCTCGGCGAGCAGGGCGCTGACCGAGGCGCGGCCGTCGTTGCGGGCGTGCTCCAGCCGGGCCAGTCCGGGCACGGCCTGCACCACGCCCACCACCGAGCCGGCGGCGGACCTGGCGCGGTCCAGGGCGGACAGGCCGACGGCGCGGGCCGCGGACAGCAGGGCGGCGGTGCTCTCCACCCCGGCGCCGATCGGATTCGGGATGCCCTCGTCGGCCGCGTCCTCGTCGCCCAGCGGGCTGACCGTGTCCGGGTAGGGGCCGCTGCCGTCCTGATAGGCCAGCCACCCGGCGACCGTCGGCCAGGTGCGCCGGGACGCGCCGCCGCCCACGACCAGGCCGAAGTGGCCGGTCGGGGTGACGCATTGATGGACGTCCGCGGCCGGGGCGGCCCGGACGATGGCGCGCACCGAGGCCGGCGGTGCGATGGTGTCCACCGAGCCGACGAAGATCAACACGGGGCAGCTGATGTCGGCCAACGTGGCAACCACGTCGCCCACCACCAGACCACCGGACAACATGCGGTTGTGCGCGACGAATTGTTTGACCAGGTCGGCCACCGCGGGGCCGGGGTAGGCCACGTAGCCGTGGTTGTCCAGGAACTGGCGTTGGCGTTCTCGGGGCAACAGCGCGTCCCGATCGTGCAGCTGGCGCAGGAAGTCCAGCCGACCGCGCACCGACTTCACCGGGTCCAGCAGCCGGAAGCCGAATCGGCTCGCCCAGGCGGGCAGGCTGACGTGCACCAGCACGTTGTCGGCCAGCGCGGCCAACACGTCGCTGACCATCTGTTCAGAGAGCACGCCGAAGACCCGGCTCGCGCGAAAGTCGACGGGGGAGCCGAAGGTGACCAGGCCGGCGAGATCTGCCGAGCGCCGGTAGGCGGCGGTTTGGTAGGCGAACATGCCGCCCTGGGAATAGCCACCCAGGTGTACCGGGCCACCGACCTGCTCGACCACCCGGTCGACGGCCTCGCTGACCGCGCGGACATGGTCGGCGACGTCGCGTTGCAGACCACCCTGCTCGTGTTCGGGGGCGCCGAAGTCCACCACCCAGGGGTCCACCCCGGCCCGGTGCAGAATCGCCACGGCGCTGGTGGCCGGGGACACGTCGTAGACCTCCGCGCTCATCATCAGCGGCGGGACCAGGATCAATGCCGGGCCGGTGGCCGTGCCCGGCGCGGGCGGGAAGTAGCGGCGTAGCCGGAACATCGAGGTGTGCGCCACCACGTCGAAGGGGCTCGGCGCCTCGCCGGTGTCCAAACCGCCGAAACGGGCCAACTCCAGCGCGTTGCCGGCGGCGGACCACAGTTGGCGCGCCGGTCGGGCCAGCAGGTCGGGCACCAACTCCATCAGGGCCTCAGATCCAGGTGCGGAACCACATCCGGGCCAGCCAGTCCGGTCTGGACAGCGTCCCGGCGGATAACAGCGGATAGATGTAGAAGAAGTTCACCACGACCAGCACCACCACCGAACCGGCGGCAGTCGCGCCGACCAGGCGGCGCCGGGCGCCGGCCGGCGCGGGTGCGGGTCCAATCATGGCGCCCAGCGCCAGCACCAGGCCGAGAATGAGGAAGGGCAGAAAGTCGATCGCGTAGAAGTAGAAGACCGGACGTTGCCCGTAGCGGAACCAGGGCAGCCAGCCCGCCGCGATGCCGGCCAGCACCGCGCCCGCCCGCCAGTCGCGGGCACCGGCCCAACGCCAGACCATGTACAACGCCGCCAGGCAGGCCGTCCACCACAACACGGGCGTGCCCAGACCGAGCACCTCACGCACGCAGGACGAGGCGTGACAATCGGATTGGCCGTAGGACAGGTCGGTGGAGTAGTACGCCACCGGACGGGCCAGCACCGGCCAACCCCACGGGTTGGACTGGTAGGGGTGATGCTCCGTCAGATGCGTGTGGAAATAGTCGATCTCATGGTGGTAGTGGATCAGCGAACGCAGCGCGTCGGGCATCGGGAAGCCGCCGGAACGGCCCCGCGCCCACTGTCGGGACCAACCACCGTCGGTGACCAGCCAACCGGTCCAGCTCGCCAGGTACACCACGCCCGGCAGGAGAGCGAACGCGCCGACGGCGCCGGGCAGATCGCGACGGAGGGTGGCCCGCGCCGCACCGCGCCACCCGCTGATTTGTCGGCGCAGGCCGAAGTCCCAGAGCAGGGCCATGAGTCCGAAGGCGGCCAGGAACGGCAGCGCGGACCACTTGGTGCCCAGGGCGAGGCCGAAACAAACACCCGCCGCCCAGCGCCAGGGACGAGGTAGATAGCGCGGGCCTGCCCGGCCCTCGCGGACGTGGTCGCGGTCGATGACCAGGCAGCCGAACGCGGCCAGCACGAAGAACGCGAGGATCCCGTCCAGCAGCGCGGTGCGGCTCATCACCACGGCCAGCCCGTCCAGGGCGAGCAGCAGACCGGCCACGCAGCCGAGCACGACCGAGCGGGTCATTCGCATCGCAATACGGCACAGCAGAAACACGGACGCGGTGCCGATGACCGCGACGGACAACCGCCAGCCGGTGGGGTTGAGCCCGCCGACGGCCTCGCCGAGGGCGATGAGCCACTTGCCGACCGGCGGGTGCACCACGAACGTGGGGTGCCCGGTGAAGATGTGCGTCTGCCCGTCGAGCATCTTCTGATCGGCGTTGTCGATGTAGGCCTGCTCGTAACCGTGGTGCAGCAGGCTCCAGGAGTCCTTGACGTAGTAGGTCTCGTCGAAGACCACCGCGTGCGGCCGACCCAGCCGCCAGAACCGCACGATGGCGGCCAACAGGGTGACCAACGCCGGACCGAGCCAGGCCCACAGGCCGCCCGGCATCGGCTCGATCAGCGACCGCGGGTGCAGCCGCTTCGACCCCGACGCGACGTCGGGCTCCGTCCGCACCCCCTGCATCACCACCGGCGCCATGCTACGGAGGCCCGGCCCTGCGCCCGGCGAACCGGTGCGCGTGTCCGATCAAGCCGACAGCCCCCACCTGTCCTGAGGTGTGCGGCTATCCCACGCCAGTGATAGCCCCACACGCCAGGAGCGGAGGTGTCGCGCGTGGAAGATGGGGGCGTGGAGTCGCAATCGGCGGGAGTTCTGGTGCTGGCCGGGACGCCGATCGGCGACCCGGCCGATGCGACCCCGCGGTTGCGTGCCGAACTGGAGACCGCCGATGTCATCGCCGCCGAGGACACCCGGCGGTTGCGTCGCCTGGCGGCGGCGTTGGACGTGAGGCTGAGCGGGCGCATCGTGTCGTATTTCGAGGCCAATGAGGTCGGGCGCACCGCGGGTCTGCTCGAGGAGTTGCGCGGCGGCGCGCGCGTGCTGCTGGTCACCGACGCGGGGATGCCGTCGGTGGCCGACCCCGGCTATCGGCTCGTCGCCGCCGCGGTGCAGGCCGGGATAGCTGTCACGGTGGTGCCGGGGCCGTCCGCGGTGCTCGCCGCGCTGGCCGTGTCGGGGCTGCCGGTGGACCGCTTCTGCTTCGAAGGGTTCCTGCCGCGCCAAGCCGGGCCGCGGCGCAGTCGGTTGGCGGCGCTGGCCGACGAGCCACGGACGCTGGTCTTCTTCGAGGCCCCGCACCGGCTGGCGGCCTCGCTCGGCGCGATGGCTTCCGCGTTCGGGGCGGACCGGTCGGCGGCGGTCTGCCGGGAGCTGACCAAGACATATGAAGAGGTGCGCCGCGGCGAACTGGGGGAGCTCGCGCGGTGGGCGGCGAACGGGGTGCGCGGGGAGATCACCGTTGTCGTGGCCGGCGCGCCCGAGACGACGGTGGACCCACAGACCGTCGACCTCGCCGGCCTGGTGGCCGCGCGGCAGGCCGCGGGCGCGGACCGGAAATCAGCGATCGCAGCGGTCGCCGTGGCCACCGGCCTGCCCAAGCGCACCGTCTACGAAGCCGTGGTGGCGGCCAAGGGCCGCCGGTAATGGCGCAGAGGTCGTCACACGCGTCCGCCTAGGATCACCGGCATGCCCTCCACGCCCCGGCACATCCTCACGGCCGTCGCCTGGCCCTATGCCAGCGGACCACGCCACATCGGCCACGTGGCCGGTTTCGGTGTCCCGTCCGACGTGTTCAGCCGCTACCAGCGGATGGCCGGGAACAACGTGCTGATGGTCTCCGGCACCGACGAGCACGGCACGCCGATCCAGGTGGCAGCCGACAAGGAGGGGGTCACCCCGCGGGAACTTGTCGACCGCTACAACCTGGTCATCGCCGAGGATCTGCGCGGCCTGGGCCTGTCCTACGACCTGTTCACCCGCACCTCGACGGTGAACCACTACGCGGTGGTGCAGGAAATTTTCCTGGGCCTGCACCGCAATGGCTACATCGTGCCGAAGACCACGATGGGCGCGATCTCGCCGTCCACCGGTCGCACGCTGCCCGACCGCTACATCGAGGGCACCTGCCCGATCTGCGGGTACGACGGCGCTCGCGGCGATCAGTGCGATAACTGCGGCAACCAGCTGGACCCGGTCGACCTGATCAACCCGGTGTCCCGGATCAACGGCGAGACGCCGCTGTTCGTCGAGAGCGAGCACTTCTTCCTGGACCTGCCCGCGTTCACCGAGGCGCTCGGCGCTTGGCTGCAGTCCAAGGGTGGGGACTGGCGGCCCAACGTCATCAAGTTCTCGCTGAACTTCGTCGAGGACCTGCGCCCGCGGGCCATCACCCGCGACCTGGACTGGGGCGTCCCGGTGCCACTGGACGGCTGGCGCGACCGCTCCGACAAGCGGCTCTACGTCTGGTTCGACGCCGTCATTGGCTACCTGTC
Organism: Sporichthyaceae bacterium; assembly: GCA_036493475.1. Taxonomy (NCBI): domain Bacteria; kingdom Bacillati; phylum Actinomycetota; class Actinomycetes; order Sporichthyales; family Sporichthyaceae; species Sporichthyaceae bacterium. Next base: position 9,615 of record DASXPS010000181.1, read on the forward strand.
GGCGTCCATCGAGTGGGCCCGTCGTACCGGTGACCCCGAGGCCTGGCGGGCGTGGTGGCAGAACCCCGACGCCGAGGCCTACTACTTCATGGGCAAGGACAACGTCGTCTTCCACACCGTGATCTGGCCCGCGCTGCTGCTGGGCTATGGCGGTCACGGCGCCAGGGGCGGCACGCCCGGCGAGCTGGGCGACCTCAGCCTGCCCGACGAGGTGGTCTCGAGTGAGTTCCTGACCATGGAGGGCAAGAAGTTCTCCTCCTCGCGCTCGGTGGTGATCCTGGTCAAGGATTTCCTGGCCCGCTACCACGCCGACGCGTTGCGCTACTACCTCGCGGTGGCCGGCCCGGAGAACGCGGACACCGATTTCACCTGGTCGGAATTCTTGCGGCGCAACAACGACGAGCTGGTGGCCGGCTGGGGCAACCTGGTCAACCGCACCGTTTCGATGGCGGCGAAGAACTTCGGCGAGGTTCCGGCAGCCGACGAACTTCTGGATATTGACCGCGAAGTGCTCGCAATTGCGAGGGCCTCATTCGAAACGGTGGGTGCTTCGCTGAACCGGTCGCGACAAAAGGCGGCCATCACCGAGGCCATGTCCGTGGTCGCCGCGGCCAACAAGTACCTGTCGGACACGGCGCCGTGGAAGCTCAAGGAAGACCCGGCCCGGCAGGCCACCGTGCTGCACACCGCGCTGCAGCTCATCGATGATTGCAAGGCGCTGCTCACCCCGTTCCTGCCGCACTCCGCGCAGCGGGTGCATGAGCTGCTCGGCAATTCCGACGTGTGGTCCGGGCAGCCGGAGCGGGTCGAGGTCACCCAGGAGGGCGGCGAGCCCTACTCGGTGCTGCGCGGCGACTACCGCACCGCGGCGGTGTGGGGTTCGCGGGAGATCACCGCGGGCACGCCCTTGGCAGCGCCCACCCCGATCTTCGCGAAGCTGGAGGATTCCATCGTGGCCGAGGAATTGGCCCGCCTGGAGGGCGGCGGGTGAGCCCGGTCCGCGGGGAGTCCACGCCGGCCGAGTTGCCACCCGCACCGGAGCCACTGCGCGTTCCGGTGCCGGATTCCCACACCCACCTCGATCTGCAGGAAACCGAGGTGGGCGACGCGGTGGCGGCGGCCGCGGCCGTCGGGGTCAACGTGTTGGTGCAGATCGGCATCGATGTGCCGTCCTCGCAGTGGGCGGCCCGGGTGGCCGCCGAGCACCACGCGGTCTGGGCCACCGTCGCGCTGCATCCCAACCAGGCCCCGCGGCTGCCCGGTGCGGCGTTGGAGACCGCGCTGGGCCAGATCGACGCCCTCGCCGCCCTCGACGTGGTGCGCGGCATCGGGGAGACCGGCCTGGATTATTTCCGCACCGGTGAAGACGGCTGGGCCGCTCAGCAGGAGTCATTCCGACGTCACATCGACATTGCGAAACGCCACCAAAAGACGCTGGTCATCCATGATCGCGATGCCCACGACGACGTATTGCGAATTCTGCGTTCCGAGGGTCCGCCGGAGCGGGTTGTGTTCCATTGCTTCTCCGGCGATGCGGAGATGGCGAAAGCGTGTACGGAAAGCGGATACGTCATGTCTTTCGCCGGAAATGTCACATTTCGGAACAATCAGTACTTGCGTGACGCGCTGGCCCTCGCCCCGGTCGACCAGATTCTGGTGGAGACCGACGCGCCGTTCCTGGCCCCGCTGCCGCATCGTGGGCGCCCCAACGCGCCGTACCTCATCCCGTTGACGCTACGCGCAATGGCGCAGGTCAAAGGCATGGACGAGGAAAATCTCGGCACCGCTGTGGCCGCCACGGCGGCCCGGATGTTCGGTCCGTTCTGAGGCGACACGCCCGGCTCGGCGTGTCGCGCAGCGCGTGTCTACCACCCTGGGTGACATGTCTCTCACGGAGTGCAAAGGCGAGAGCGATTCGTCCCAATTTGAACGGTGTGTCGCCCTCGGCAAGCCCGAGCAAAGCTCTGTTCGTTCGCCGGTGGACGCAACTGTTGCGCCGTTTACAGTCCAGCGGTGCCCGAGAGACGGGCGTGGCAGGAATTTCTAGATTGGTGACGTTGATCACTTTCGTTTATTGATCAAGCGTGTTTGCCCATCTATGCGATTTCTGGTTAGTGTCCACGATCATCAGCCGGGGTCGGCCCCACCGCCCGGAAGCGCCCTGACGCCGCCGCCTCAGGAACCGCCGCTTCCGAGCCGCCGTGCCCGGGGGGATCGAGGGCTGGAGTCCTGTGCCGACGAACAAACCATCAGCTGCTACGCGCTGGGCGGTCCACGCCCTCGTGTTGGCGGCCATGGTTGCGGGCGTTTCCGCATTCGTGAGCTTTGACAAGACCGTCCAACTGACGGTGGACGGCAAGACCAACAAGGTGCACACCTTCGCCTCCAGTGTGCAGGGTGTGCTGGCCCGCCAGGGCATCGCCATCGGCCCGCACGACTCGGTGGTGCCCGACCCGGGCGCCCATGTCGGCGAGGGGCAGCGCATCGCGGTCCGCTTCGGTCGACCCCTCGACCTCGACGTCGACGGGCAGGACCGCAAGGTCTGGGTGACCGCCACCAACGTCAACGAGGCACTCGATCAGCTCGGGCTGCGCGACGAGAACCTGTACGTCTCGGCCTCGCGCTCCGAGCCGATCGGCCGCAAGGGCCTGGCGCTGCGCGTGCTCACCCCGCGCGACGTCACGGTGATCGCCGACGGGCGCACGCGTCACCTGCAGACCGCCGCGGGCACGATCCGCGAACTGCTGCTGGCGACTGGCATCACGCTGGACCCGCAGGACCAGGTGAACCCGCAGCTCGAGGCGACTCCGATGGACGGCGCGATCATCCGCGTGGTCCGCATCGACACCAAGCTGATGACCGTGAAGGTCGACATCCCCTTCCAGGTCAAGAAGATCCCGGACAAGACGATGTTCCCCTGGGAGCGGAAGGTCATCACCAAGGGTGTGCCGGGCCTGAAGGAAGTGACCCTCAACCTGGTGCGCCGCGACGGCAAGCCGGCCGGCAAGAACACCCTGGCGAGCCGAGTGCTGCGCCAGCCGGTCACCGAGATCGTGCGGGTGGGCACCAAGGCCGGCAAGTACGCCGTGGTGGCCGGTACCGGCCGACTGAACTGGGCCGCACTGGCGATGTGTGAGTCGCACGGCGACCCGCGTGCGGTCAGCCCAGCGGGCCCGTACTACGGCATGTACCAATTCAGTGCCTCCACCTGGCACTCGGTCGGCGGCCACGGCAAGCCCACCGAGGCCGGCGCGGAGGAGCAGACCTACCGAGCGCAGCTGCTCTACAAACGCGACGGCGCTCATCAGTGGCCCGTCTGCGGGCGTCACCTGTACGACAAATAGCCTCGCCGGGTGGCGGACCTGCTGAGTCCGGCCGACGTGCGTCGGCTGGCCGACGAGTTGGGTGTGCGCCCGACCAAGACGCTGGGTCAGAACTTCGTCATCGACCCGAACACGGTGCGCCGCATCGTGCGGGTGGCCGGCGTCGGCCCGGCGGACACCGTGCTGGAGATCGGGCCGGGGCTGGGGTCATTGACCCTGGCCCTGTTGCCCGTGGTGGGCGCGGTCCGCGCGGTGGAGATCGACCCGGTGCTGGCCGCCGCGTTGCCCGGCACGGTCGCCGCGCACGCGCCCGAGCTGGCCGCCCGGTTGCACGTGCATGCCGCCGATGCATTGCGGCTGCGCGTCGAGGACCTACCGGCCGCGCCGACGGCACTGGTCGCGAATCTGCCCTACAACGTCGCGGTACCGGTGTTGTTGCATGCGTTGGAGATCTTCCCGTCGCTGCACACCGCGCTGGTCATGGTGCAGGCCGAGGTGGCCGAACGGTTGGCGGCGGCGCCCGGCAGTCGGATCTACGGGGTGCCCTCGGTCAAGGCCCGCTGGTACGGCGAGGTGAGCCGGGCGGGTGCGGTCGGCCGGGCGGTGTTCTGGCCGGTACCCCGGGTCGATTCCGGGCTGGTGCTGCTGCGCCGCCGACCCGCCCCGGACGCGGACCGGGCGGCGGTGTTCGCGGTGATCGACGCGGCGTTCGCGCAACGGCGCAAGACATTGCGGGCGGCGCTGGCCGGTTGGGCCGGCTCGGCGAGCGCCGCGGAGGAACGCTTGCGCGCGGCGGGGGTTGATCCCGCGGCCCGGGGGGAGTCGCTGGACATCGACGACTTCGTGCGGATCGCGGCCTGGGCGCCCCCTTCATAACGCATGACATCCGCAGAATGGCCCGGTCAGGCGTCCAGCCGCACGACAAGGCCACGTTGCGCATGTCATGCGCAGGCCGGGTGCCCTATAACCTGCCGCGGTGACTGGCATGGCGGGGGTGACCGTACGCGTCCCAGCGAAGGTCAACCTGCAGCTGTCCGTGGGCTTGCGGCGCCCCGACGGCTACCACGATCTGGCGAACGTGTTCCAGGCGATCTCCTTGCATGACGAGGTGACGGCCTGCCCCGCGGACGACCTCAGCGTGGCCATCGAGGGCGCGGCCAGCGCGACCGACGTCTCCGGGGTGCCCACCGACGACGGGAACCTCGCGGTGCGCGCCGCGGTCGCCCTGGCCGCGAAGGTGGGTGTCGAGCCCAGGGTGGCGCTGCGCATCCGCAAGGCGATCCCGGTGGCGGGTGGCATGGCCGGGGGCAGTGCCGATGCCGCGGCGGCGCTGCTGGCCTGCGACGCGTTGTGGGGCACCGCGTTGTCCCGTGCCGAGCTCGACGACCTCGCGGCCGGGTTGGGCGCGGACGTGCCGTTCGCGCTGCTCGGCAACACCGCGCTGGGCGTGGCACGGGGCGATCGACTGTCCGAGGTGCTGGGGCGCGGGGTGTTCCACTGGGTGCTCGCGGTGGACCCGGAAGGGTTGTCCACGGCCGCGGTCTACGCCGAGTGCGACCGGCTGCGGGCCGGTGCCGCGGTGCCCGACCCGGTCGCCGACCCGGCCCTGATGAGCGCGTTGCGGGCCGGGGACGCCGTGGCGCTGGGCCAGGCGTTGTCCAACGACCTGCAGCCCGCGGCGCTGTCGCTGCGCCCCGGGCTGGCCCGCACCCTGCAGGCCGGGCAGGAGTTGGGCGTACTCGGCGCGGTGGTCTCCGGCAGCGGCCCCACCTGCGCGTTCCTGGTTGCCGATGCGGAAGCCGCGTTGGACGTGGCGGTCGCGCTGAGCGCGCTGGGCGTGTGCCGCGACGTGCGGCGGGCCACCGGTCCGGTGCCGGGTGCGCGGGTGATCAGCGACTGATGTCCAACCTGGTCAACCTGGAGTCGGTCACCAAGGCCTACGGACTGACCGTGCTGCTCGACGCGGTGTCGCTGGGGCTGGCGGTCGGTGAGCGGATCGGTGTGGTCGGTCGCAACGGTGCGGGCAAGTCCACGCTGCTGCGGGTGGTCGCGCGCGGCGAGGAAGCCGACGCGGGACGCGTCACCCATGTCGGCGGCCTGCGGGTGGCCATGCTGTCCCAGACCGACGAACTGGACCCGACGTGGACGATCCGGCAGGCGGTGCTCGGCGATCGCGCCGAACATGACTGGGCGTCGGAGGTGAAGATCCGCGACGTACTCACCGGACTGTTCGGCGGACTCGAGGCGACCGGCTTCCCCGCGGGCCTGGACACCGCGATCGGACCGCTGTCCGGTGGCGAACGCCGACGGGTGGGGCTGGCCCGCGAGCTGATCGCCGATCCCGATCTGTTGATCCTCGACGAGCCCACCAACCACCTGGATGTGGAGGGCATTGACTGGCTGGCCGGCCATCTGGCGGCGCGGGCCGGTGCCCTGTTGGTGGTCACCCACGATCGGTGGTTCCTGGACGCGGTGTGCACCCGCACCTGGGAGGTCGCCGACGGCGCGGTGCACGCCTACGAGGGCGGCTACGCGGCCTACGTGCTGGCCAAGGCCGAGCGGGCCAGGATTGCCGCGGCCACCGAGACCCGCCGGCAGAACCTGATGCGCAAGGAGTTGGCCTGGCTGCGCCGCGGCCCGCCCGCGCGCACCAGCAAACCGCGCTTCCGCATCGACGCCGCCAACGCGTTGATCGCCGACGAACCGCCGGCGCGCAACAGCGTGGAGTTGGCCCGATTCGCCGCCGCCCGGCTCGGCCGCACCGTCTACGAACTCGAACAGGTCACCCTGCAGATGGGGGAGAAGACCCTGCTGAAGCGGGTCGACTGGGCGCTGGGTCCGGGTGACCGGGTCGGCTTGGTCGGGGTGAACGGCAGCGGCAAGACCTCGCTGTTGCGGCTGCTCACCGACGAGCTCGCCCCCGGCGCCGGCAAGGTGGTGCGCGGGCTGACCGTACGCCTGGCCTACCTGTCGCAGAACGTCGTTGAACTCGACCCGACCGACCGCGCGCTGGCGTCGGTGGAGCGGGTCGCAGGCACAGTGACGCTGGGTAAGAAGGACGTCTCCGCGTCGGACCTGATGGAGCGATTCGGCTTCGTCGGTGACCGGCAGTGGGCGCACATCGGCGACCTGTCCGGCGGGGAGCGGCGCCGGTTGGCCCTGCTGCGGCTGCTGATGACCGGACCGAATGTGCTGTTGCTCGACGAGCCCACCAACGACCTGGACATCGAGACGCTCACCCAGTTGGAGGACCTGCTCGATGCTTGGCCCGGCTCGCTGATCGTGGTCAGCCACGACCGGTACTTCCTGGAGCGCACCACCGACACTGTGGTCGCGTTGCTCGGCGACGGCCGCATCCGCATGCTGCCCGGCGGGGTGGACGAATATCTGACGCGTCGTCACGACGTGGCTGCGGCGCAAGCCCCGGCGCCGGCGCCCAAGGCGGTGCGGGCGTCGGTGTCCGGCGACGCCCGGGCGGCGCGCAAGGAACTGGTACGCATCGAACGGCGGCTGGACAAGATCACGTCGCTGGAGACCGACCTGCACGCTGAGCTCGCCGAGCATGCCTCCGACCACGTCAAGGTGGCCGCGTTGGACGCCGACCTGCGCGCCCTGCTGGACGAACGGACCGCACTGGAGGAGGAGTGGCTCACCCTCGCCGAGGCCGCCGAGTAACGCCGACACACACATCTTCGGGTCGCTGAGCAACGTATCGCGAGCCCCTGATGGGTTGCTACACGGCCCGAAGTTGGCGTGTTGCGGTCAGGGCGCGTTGTCGAAGGGCACGACCAGGTCGCGCAGCAGGCCGGCCAGCGATTCGCGCTGACGCTGCGTCAGACCGCTCAGCAGGCCCTGCTCACCCGCCAACAGGTCGGTGAACGCGGCATCCACCCGGTCCCGGCCGGCCTCGGTGAGTAACACCAGCACCCCGCGCCGGTCGTGCGGGTCGGGCTCGCGGCGCACCAGGCCGCGTGCGGTGAGCCGGTCGATGCGGTTGGTCATGGTGCCCGAGGTGACCAGCGTCTGGGTGAGCAACGCGCCGGGCGAGAGGCGGTAGGGCGATCCGGAGCGGCGCAGCGCGGAGAGCACGTCGAATTCCCACTGCTGCAGATCGTGCTCGGAGAAGGCGTCACGCCGGGCCCGGTCCAGGTGCCGGGCCAGCCGACTGATCCGGCTGAGCACCTCCAACGGGCTCACATCGAGGTCGGGTCGTTCCCGGCGCCACGCCGCGACCAGTCGGTCAACCTCATCCTGCATGCCTCGAGTGTAGTCGCCAAGATTCTTGACATCAAGATATAGTGCTCGCGGAGGTCAGCATGTGGGATCCGCAGGTCTACCTGGAGTTCGCCGACCATCGCACCCGACCGGCCCGCGACCTGTTGGCCGCCGTGGCGCTGTCCGATCCGGGCCGCATCGTCGACCTGGGCTGCGGCACCGGCACCTCCACCCGGTTGCTCGCCGCACGTTGGCCGGACGCGGACACTCTGGGCCTGGACTCCTCGCCGGAGATGATCGCCGCCGCCGAGGAAATCCCGGCCTCCGGCGCGCGGTACGGCCTGGCCAACATTGCGTCCTGGCGGCCCGAGCAGGCCTACGACCTGATCTTCACCAACGCCGCGCTGCAGTGGGTGCCCGGTCACCTGGACCTGCTGCCGGGCTGGCTGGCGGCGCTGCAACCGGGCGGGCGACTGGCCCTGCAGGTGCCCGCCAACTGGGATCAACCCGCGCACACGCTGCTGCGCGAACTGTGTACGGGTCCGGCCTGGCGGGACCGGCTGGACGGTGTGCTGCGCCACCACGAGATGCCCGGTCCGGCCGACTACCTGAATCGACTCGGTGGGCCCGGCGAGGTGCTCGACGTCTGGGAAATCACCTATCAACATCGGTTGACCGGCGCCAACCCGGTGCTGGAGTGGGTGCGCGGCACCGCGCTGCGCCCGGTGCTCACCGCGCTGGCCGACGACCCCGCGGCCGGGCACGCCTTCGAGGCCGAATACGCGGCCGCGCTGCGCGCCGCCTATCCGCCGGACCGGCACGGGTTGACCACCTGGCCGTTCCGGCGGCTGTTCGTGGTGGCGGGTCGCCCGGACTGAATCGCCACCCCCGGGCGAGTGTGAGACCGTTGTCCTGGCGTCCCCTTGCAGCGAGAGGCCGAACTGCCAATGAGCACGACTGTCGCGCCACCGTCGAAACAGGCGGTCTCGGCGACCATGGGCAACGAGACCAAGGGATGGCTCGAGCAGGCCACGCTGGCGCTGTTCATCATCGTCCCGCTACTGGCGGTCGCTGCCGCGGTGCCGGTGATGTGGGGCTGGGGTCTGACCTGGCGGGACGCGGTGATCGCCGGCGTCTGCTACCTGTTCACCGGCTTCGGCATCACGGTGGGCTATCACCGCTATTTCACCCACGGCGCGTTCCGCGCCCGCCGCGGCCTGAAGATCGCTCTGGGCATCATGGGCAGCCTGGCCGTCGAGGGTCCGCTGGTGCGCTGGGTTTCCGACCACCGCAAGCACCACCAGTTCTCCGACAAGGAGCAGGACCCGCACTCGCCGTGGGCGTACGGCAGCGGTCCGATCGGTCTGATCCGTGGGCTCTACCACGCGCACATCGGCTGGTTGTTCGACAGCGAGCAGACCCCGCAGCACAAGTACGCGCCGGACCTACTGGCCGACCGTGACGTGGTCAAGATCTCCCGGCACTTCCCGACCTGGGTCGCGCTGTCCACGCTGGTCCCGCCGGTGATCGGCGGCCTGTGGTCGTGGTCCTGGCAGGGCATCTTCACCGCGTTCTTCTGGGCGGTGCTGGTGCGCATCGCCGTGCTGCACCACGTCACCTGGTCGATCAACTCGATCTGTCACGTGGCCGGTTCCCGCCCGTTCCGCAGCCGGGACAAGTCCGGCAACGTGTGGTGGCTGGCCATCCCGTCGTTCGGTGAGTCCTGGCACAACCTGCACCACGCCGAGCCCACCTCGGCCCGGCACGGGGTGCTGCGCGGGCAGGTGGACACCTCCGCGATGTTGATCAAGATGTTCGAGAAATTCGGGTGGGCCAGCCACGTGCGCTGGCCCGACCCCAAGCGGTTGGCGGCCCGGCGCGCCCAGGGGCCCCCTGTCGAAACATGACCGCGCAGGACCAGGCGCGCGCGGTCCGGGTGCGGATGACCGGTCAGGAGCGTCGCGAGCAGCTTCTTGACGTGGGCCGTCGGCTGTTCGCCGAGCGGGGGTTCGAGGGTACCTCGGTGGAGGAGATCGCCTCGAAGGCAGGCGTTTCCAAGCCGGTGGTCTATGAGCACTTCGGCGGCAAGGAGGGCCTCTACGCGGTCGTCGTGGACCGGGAGACCCAGCAGCTACTGGACCGGATGACGAACTCGCTGACCAGCGGTCATCCCCGGGAGCTGCTGGAACAGGCCGCGATGGCGTTGTTGGAATACATCGAGAGCTCCAGTGACGGGTTCCGCATCCTGGTCCGCGACTCACCGGTCGCCCAGTCCACCGGCACCTTCGCCAGCCTGCTCTCCGACGTGGCCAGCCAGGTCGAGCACATCCTGGTCGAGCAGTTCGCCGCCCGCGGGTTCAGCCCGAAGCTGGCCCCGATGTACGCGCAGATGCTGGTCGGCATGGTCGCGCTGACCGGGCAGTGGTGGCTGGACGTCCGCAAGCCCAAGCGGACCGAGGTCGCCGCGCACCTGGTGAACCTCGCGTGGAACGGGTTGTCCGGGTTGGAGGCCAAGCCGGGGCTGATCACCGCGGGCAGCTGAACCGGGCGGGCACGGGGCGCATGTCATGCGCAGGGTGCTGATGCAGGTTGCGACGCGCGAGGCGTTCGCGCCGCCTCTCCCGTCACATGGCTTTCGAAACGCATGCTGGGCCTCGCGGGTAGGCCGCCGGGCTTCGCACTTGTCGAGCGCGGCGACCCAGTAACGTCGGGGGCGCTGATCCCGGGTCGTCTAATGGCAGGACAATCGGTTTTGGTCCGATTTATAGGGGTTCGAATCCTCTCCCGGGAGCGGTCTGCCGCCGCCCGAGTGGTAGCGAGGGCGCCAATGTCTCCGTGGGGGAGGAACCGATGAGCGTGACGGTGGTGGTGCTCGCCGCCGGTGAGGGCAAGCGCATGCGCTCGGCCCTGCCGAAGGTGCTGCACCCGATCGGCGGCCGGTCGCTGCTCGGGCACGCGCTGGCCGCGGCCGACGGAGTGGCGCCGGAGCGGGTGGTCGTGGTGGTCGGGCACGGGCGGGAGCAGGTCGTCGAACACCTGGCCGAGGTCGCCCCGGCCGCGCTGACCGCGGTTCAGGAGCAGCAGAACGGCACCGGGCACGCCGTGCGGGTGGCCCTGCAGGCCGCCGCACCGGACGTCACCGGCACCGTGTTGGTGGTGTGCGGGGACGTGCCGCTGCTGCGGACCGAGACGCTGGGTGACCTGCTGGCCGCGCACCGCGGCGGCGGCGCGGCGGTCACCGTGCTCACCGCGGTGGTGCCGGATCCGACCGGCTACGGACGCATCGTGCGCGACGACGACGGCGCGCTGGCCGCGATCGTGGAGCAGCGCGACGCCACGGTCTCCCAGCAGCTGATCGCCGAGATCAACTCCGGGGTCTACGCCTTCGACGCCCGGCTGCTGCGGGAGGCGCTGGGCAAGCTGTCCGCGGACAACAGCCAGGGCGAGGAGTACCTCACCGACGTGGTCGCCATCGCCCGCGCCGCCGGTGCGGTGGTGGCCACCTCGACCACCGCCGACCATCACGAGATCCTCGGCGTGAACGACCGGGTGCAGCTGGCCGAGTTGGGCCGCGCACTCAACGCCCGGGTGCTCGACGGACACATGCGCGCCGGGGTCACCGTCATCGACCCGGCCAGCACCTGGATCGATGTCGGCGTCACCCTGGAACCGGACGTGACGATCCGTCAGAACACTCAGCTGCACGGGGACACAGCGGTGGCTGTGGGTGCCGACATCGGCCCGAACAGCACGCTGACCGACACCGTGGTGGGCGCGGGTGCCACGGTGCTGGCCAGTCACACCACCGACGTGCAGATCGGACCGGGTGCCACGGTCGGCCCGTTCTCCTACCTGCGGCCGGGCACCCGCCTCGGGCCCCGGACCAAGGCCGGGGCCTTCGTGGAGATCAAGAACAGCACCGTCGGGGCGGGCTCGAAGGTGCCACACCTGAGCTACGTGGGCGACGGGGACATCGGCGAGGGGTCCAACATCGGTTGCGGGACCGTGTTCGTGAACTACGACGGGGTGGACAAGCATCGCACCGTGGTCGGTGACCACGTCCGGGTGGGCAGCGACACCATGTTGGTGGCGCCCGTTACGTTGGGTGCGGGCTCGTACACCGCGGCCGGATCCGTCATCATCAAGGACGTACCGCCCGGTGCGATGGCCGTGGCCCGTGGCACCCAGCGCAACGTCGAGAATTGGGTTATTCGCAAGCGTCCGGGGACCAAGGCGGCAGCGGCCGCCGAGGCCGCACAGCACGACGAGCAGGAGTAGACCGCATGACGGGCATTACCAGCATGGGGGAGCGCAAGCTACTCGTGATGGGCGGTCGTGCCTACCCGGAGTTAGCCCTGGAGATCGCGGAGAACCTCGGCATCGAGCTCACCCCGACCACCGCCTACGACTTCGCCAACGGCGAGATCTACGTGCGCTTCCAGGAATCGGTGCGCGGCGCGGACACCTTCGTGATCCAGTCCCACGCGCAGCCGATCAACCAGTGGATCATGGAGCAGCTGCTCATGGTCGACGCGCTCAAGCGCGCCTCGGCCAAGCGGATCACCGTGGTGGTGCCGTTCTACGGCTACTCACGGCAGGACAAGAAGCACAAGGGCCGCGAGCCGATCTCCTCCCGACTGCTCGCCGACCTGTTCCGCACCGCGGGTGCCGATCGGCTGATCTCCGTCGACCTGCACACCGCGCAGATCCAGGGCTTCTTCGACGGTCCGGTGGACCACTTGTTCGCGTTGCCGCTGCTCACCCGCTACGTCGGCAACCGGGTGGACCGCTCCCGGCTCACCGTGGTCTCCCCGGATGCCGGCCGGGTGCGGGTGGCCGACATGTGGACCGACCGGCTGGGCTGCCCGCTGGCCATCGTGCACAAGCGGCGCGACCCCAACGTGGCCAACCAGGTGAAGGTGCACGAGGTCGTCGGTGAGGTCGAGGGCCGGGTGTGCGTGCTGGTCGACGACATGATCGACACCGCGGGCACCATCAGCCAGGCCGCCGACGCGCTGTTCGAGCAGGGGGCCGCCGAGGTACTGGTGGCGGCCACCCACCCGATTCTGTCCGGGCCGGCCGTGGACCGGCTGAAGAACTCCCGGATCTCCGAGGTCGTGGTGACCAACACGCTCCCCATCGAGGAGGAGCGTCGGTTCGACAAGCTCACCGTGCTGTCCATTGCCCCGTTGATCGCCCGGGCGATCCGCGAGGTGTTCGACGACGGCTCGGTGACCAGCTTGTTCGACGGCCAGGGCTGAGCGGCGCCACCGGGATTCCGGCGGTGCCGCTCGCCGAGATCAGTGCTGCTGCTGCTGCGACTGCTGCCCGTCACGCAGGCGCTCGATACGGGCCCGCACCGAACGGACCAGCGCATCGCTGGGCTTGTCCTGCTGGATCGTCATCGACTGCACCTCCTGTGACGTGGCGGCGGCGCAGCCGGTGGATGCCTGGGCGACGATCACGTCGAGGAAGGTGCCGGGCAGGTCGATGAACAGCGCCCGCTGCACGATCGAGCTCCCGGTGACGACCTGCTGGTTCACGTAGACCGCGCCCAGGCCGAGCGGCAGCCTCACGGTCAGCGGCTTGCCGCCATCGAGAGAAATCGTCTGGCCGAGCACGCTGATTGCGGAGAGCACCGACAGGCCGGCCGACTGCGAGGCCGTGCACGCGGTGTTGGCCACCGTCCCGGTGACCGCCTTGATACCCGTGGCCTGGATGAGGTCCAGCCCGAGCAGGTTCACGTCCACGGACGCAACGGTGGCCGCCGCGGTTTCCCGCACCAAGCCCCCTCCGTTGGTCAGGGTGGTGACGCCCTGCAGCGCTTGCAGGCTGATGCCGCCGAGCAATAGCGACACGTTCTTGTCGACGATCGCCTGGTTGTCGGCGGCGCACGGCTTCTGCTGCGGATTGGCGTCGCCGACGGTCGTGCCCGCGATGGACACGGCCACACCGCGGCAGGAGGTGCTCCCCGTTGCGGCGGTCGCGGCACCGGCCGGCGCGGCGAGACTGGTCGACAGCGCCAGGGCGGACAGGGCCAGGGTGGCAGCGAGCGGCTTGCCGAATTGGTTCATCACGAAGGTCCCCCTCGGGAGAAGTCTCCGGTGGGGTGTCCACCGGAGGGCCGTCAGAGTGATGGCCCCAAGGGGGTAGATCTGTGGATGAGCTGGACATTCACCCGAACGGCGGACAGGACGGACCCGGCCACAGTTGGCGAAGCGGTGGGAAGCGGCGGTTCCGGTCGGGAGAATTGCAGCCGTCGGCCCGTGCGAAACGCCCGGCCGGTGGGCACACGATCGCCTGCGCCCGGCCGGGCGTTCCTCACTGTCTCCCCCGGTCTACTCCACGGCCAGGGCCGCGCGGGTGCGCAGCCGGTGGGCCAACTCGTCCAGGTAGTCGGCGAGGTCCGCGACTGCGTCCTCCATCTCCCGACGACGCTGCTCGTGCTCGGCGGCCAGTTCGGCGCCCAGCCGGGCCGCGGTGCTGCGGGCCGCGGCGAGCATGTCCGCCGCGGTGCGCGCGGCGTCCTCGAGGATGCGCCCGGCCTCGTGCTCGACGATCTCCTTCACCGCGGGGGTGGTGCGCGGCCGGGTGGTGGTCTTCGGCGCAGTCGGCTTTGCGGTGGTGGTCTTGGGCGCGGCGGCCTTGGTGGTCGCGGCGCGCGGTTTGCGCGGGGCGCGCGGCTTGGGCTCGGCGACCGGTGCGGTGCTCTCCACCGCGGGCACGGGACGGACGGCCGGCACGAAGCCGGGCGGCAGGGCGAAGTTCAGGTCGGTGGGGCGCGGCGAGGTCATGGGGCAGGTCCTCCCGGAATCGAGTACGCGAGCTGGTGCCCTCACTCTGCGGTGTCCGGGACATATGGGACAGATGTGATTACTGATAACTAGTGGGACAGAAGGGAATCTTGATCATTCGCTGGACCGGGGTTGGGCCGACGCGGGCAGCGTCCACCGGTCGGATAGGCTGCCACGGTTGCCCGGCGAGGGAGGGGAAGCCCTCCGTCATCGACGGAGCGCGTCGGTCCTCCGCGCGCACTCTGCCCGCGTCGAGCCGCCCGACCTGACCGCACCACCGTCCGCGCAATTTTGAAGGAGCACCCCCGTGTCCGAGGTCCGCATCAAGGCGGAGGCCCGCACCGAGTTCGGCAAGGGTGCCGCCCGTCGCATCCGTCGCGACCACCAGGTGCCGGCGGTGCTGTACGGGCACGGTCTGGCCCCGCGCCACATCTCGCTGCCCGGGCACGAGCTGATGCTTGCGCTGAAGACCGCGAACGTGCTGCTCACCCTCGGCTTCGCCGACGGTAGCGAGGAATTGGCGCTGCCCAAGGATATTCAGCGCGACCCGGTGCGCGGCGTGCTGGAACACGTCGACCTGCTCATGGTGCGCCGCGGCGAGAAGGTCAAGGTCGATGTCCCGCTGCACGTGGTGGGCCACGCCGCGCCCGACACGATCGTGGTCTCCGAGCTGACCACGCTCGAGGTGCTGGCCGAGGCGACCAACATCCCGGCGTTCTTCGAGGTGAACATCGAGGGCCGCCCGGCCGGCTCGCAGATCCTGGCCAAGGAGATCGAGTTGCCCACCGGCGTCGAGCTGGTCACCGACGCCGAGCACCTCGTCGTCAATGTCACGTTGCCGCAGAGTGAGGCCGCGCTGGAGGCCGAGCTCGCCGACGCCGAGGCCGAACTGGGCATCGAGCGCGACGAGCCGGAGCCGGAGGCGGTGTCGGTGACCGTCGAGACCGCCGACGCCGCCGAGGAGGCCGCCCCGGCCGAGTCCGCCGAGTAGCCCTGCATGGACGATGAGCGCTGGCTCGTCGTCGGATTGGGAAATCCGGGGCCCCAGTACCTCGCGAACCGGCACAACATCGGGTTCCTGGTACTCGACGTCCTTGCCGAGCGCACGGGGTCGTCGTTCAAGGGACACAAGGCGCGTGCCGAGGTAGCCGAGACCCGGTTCGGTGGGCCCGGCGGGCCACGGGTGGTGCTCGCCCGGCCGCGGTCCTACATGAACGAGTCCGGTGGCCCGGTCGCCGGGTTGGTGCAGTACTACGACGTCCCGGCCGAGCGCTTGCTGGTCGTCCACGACGAACTGGACCTTCCGTTCGCCGCGCTGCGGCTCAAGCTCGGCGGCGGCGACAACGGGCACAACGGGCTGAGGTCTCTGCGTCGCTCGTTGGGCACCGGGGAGTTCCATCGGGTGCGCTTCGGGGTGGGTCGTCCGCCGGGTCGGATGGACGCGGCCGCGTTCGTGTTGCGCGACTTCAACGCCGCCGAGCGCAAGGATCTGGACCTGGAGATCGACCGGGCCGCGGATGCGGTTCAGATGTTGGTGACCGACGGGCTGGAGAAGGCGCAGAACGCCTTCAATTCTTGACTCGACGGGGCGTCACTCCTGGTGCCGGTGCCGTTGGCCCGAGCGCACTCAGTCGTCGAACGTCGCCAGCAGGATCCGGGCCACGCCGGTGGCCAGGTCGGCACCGAACAGCACTGGATCCGATCGGAACTCGTCGCGCAGCCGGACGGTGGCGTCGCGGGTGCCGTCCCGCAGCACGCCCACCACCACGCGCAGTTCGGCGCGGTCGGGATGGTCGGCCGCGAACCGCTGCGCCGCCGCGCGGTCGTCCGGCAGTTCGGCCTGCGTGGAGGACGGCAGCGTTAGCAACTCGAGCACCAGCGCGCACCCGGCGACCTCGTCGTCCCACATGATTTGACCCAACGCGTCATCGAGTCCTTCGCCGGCGTCGAACGGGGTCTCGCGGGCAGTCCACGGCGTCGCATGTGGGTCTACCTCGGCCACGCCCAGCCGACGCGCGGCCGCCGGGGCATCGCGTTGCAGGTCCGCGATGGCGAACAGCGCGAACAGTCGCGGTGGTTGGTCCCAGCCCTCGGTGGCCACTTGTTCGCCGAGCTCTACCAGGAACGTGTGCAGCGCGGGGTCCACCCGGTCACGATAGGGGCCGACCGGGCGGGTTGGGCCGGCGTTTCGCTACTAATTCCCGGGCTGCTCGCGCACCATGGAAGCCGGTTCCCGGCGATGCCGAACCGATGTAACAAGGGCTTCATCCGGGCGCAGGGCTGCGGCACAGCAGATCTGCCAGGCTGGCCCGCGCGACGGCCGGCGAGGGAGGTGGCAGGTGGCTCGGGATGCCTGCGCACTGATCGACGAGCAGGACCTGCCCGAGGTCGACCGGATCCGCTACACCACCATCCACGGTTACCAGCGGGCCTACCTCATGGCCGGCAGCGGGCCGGCGATCCTGCTGATCCACGGCATCGGCGACAACGCCGACACCTGGCGCGGGATCATCTCCGAGCTGGCGCAGGACCATTTGGTGATTGCTCCGGACCTGCTGGGTCACGGCCGCTCCGACCGTCCGCGCGCGGACTACTCGATCCCGGCCTACGCCTGCGGCGTGCGGGATCTGTTGTCGGTGCTGAACATCGACCGGGTCACCGTGGTCGGCCACTCCCTCGGCGGCGGCGTGGCCATGCAGTTCGCCTACCAGTTCCCGGAGCGCTGTGAGCGCATCGTGCTGGTGAGCACCGGCGGCGGCGGCCGCCAGACCACGCCACTGCTGCAGTTGATCGCCATCCCCGGCGCCGGGGTGATGCTGCCGCTCATGCGGCTGCCCGGCATCCGGCAGACCGGGACCACGTCGCTGCGCCTGCTGCGCCTGCTGGGCACCAACATCGGCCAAGACGCCGAGGACATGATCAAGCTCTTCGATGCCTGGCCGGACCGGACCTCGCGCAGCGCCTTCGTGCGCTCGCTACGGGCGGTGGTGGACCGGCAGGGGCAGGTGGTGACCCTGTTGGACCGGTGTTATCTGGCCAAGGGCATGCCAACGTTGCTCATCTGGGGCGAACGGGACGCGGTGATCCCGGTTGCGCACGCACAGGTGGTGCACGAAGCGATGCCGGGCAGCCGGTTGGAGATTTTCCAAGCGGCCGCGCACTTCCCGCACCACAGCGACCCGGAGCGTTTCCTGGCGGTGCTGCGGGACTTCCTGGCCTCCACCCAACCCGCGGAGTACTCCGCCGCGCAGTGGCGTGCGCTGTTGCGGGCCGGCCGGGACGGTGAGCAGGACGCGGCGTTGCAGACCGAGCTGGCGATGGACGACGCGGTGCCGTTCGGCGCCTGACGCTGCGTCAGTTCGCAATTCGGGCAGGGCAATAGGCGCAGGCCGGACATGTCCGCGAGGCCTTGCCCAATCCTTGCGCAAGGCCGGGTTCGCCTTGGGCGCCAGGACAAGATGCATTCCTACTCTCCCCGACATGCCCAATGCACGTCACGCTGCGCCACGTCGTTCTGTGCCGGCGCCCCCAGTGGTACGCGGTCGACACCGGGCCGGCCCGGCCCGGCAGCTCGGCCGCGGCTCGGTGGTGGCCGGAGCCGCCGCGTTGTCATTGGCCGCGGCGGGCGGGTTGGCCTCGGCGAGCACCGGCGTGCTGCCCGAACTCACCCCCGCTGCCGAGCCGACCTCCACCGGCACCGTCGCGCCGGTCGCCTCGGCGGACGCGCCGGCGGCGTCCCGCAGCGAGCAACGCGCCCCGCTGATCGTGCCGGCGGTGCTCGAGCAGGCCGCGGCCGAGCAGTCCGCGCGGGCGCTGGCCCGCGACATCCTGGCCGAGCGCACCTCGGCGATCGAGCACGCGGCGGCCGCCGCGGCGCGGGCCAAGTTGACCGCGCTGCACCGGGCCTGCGACTTCGTGCCCGCCGAGCAACGCCACCCCGAGCACAACGCCACTCAATTGGAGAACGTGCGCACCATCGTCGAGGTCGCCCAGCAGATGAACCTGCCGCCGCGCGCGGCGGTGATCGCGGTGGCCACCGCCCAGCAGGAATCCGAGCTGATCAACATGCGCGGGGGAGACCGCGACTCGGTGGGCCTTTTCCAGCAGCGCCCGTCGATGGGCTGGGGCAGCTACGGCGAGGTGCACGACCCGGAGTACGCCGCCAAGCAGTTCTACGACGCGCTGATTGCGATCCCCGGCTGGCAACACCTGCCGCTGACAGTGGCGGCGCAGAAGGTGCAGCAGTCCGCGTTCGGCTGGGCCTACGCCCGCTGGGAGGCCAGTGCCGCCCAGTTGGTCTCGCAGGTAACCGACCTGCCCACCGACCAGCTCAACTGCACCCCCCGCTGATCAGCCCACCCGCTCCCGTCCACTCATGGCGCGTCGGGCTATCCGCAGGTCCGGATAGCCCCACGCGCCGGGAGAGGGTGGAAAGCTCAGGGCCGAGGGCAAAGCGGGCAAAACGGGCAAAACGCCCAAACGATCTACGACACGCGGGCTGCGACACGCGTGAATTGTCCGATTTGTCCCATTCCGCCGGCGCCGTCGGGCCGTCGCTCCGGCGACGTAGGGTGGATGTGCACCCCGCACCGAATCCGGATGCGGGGCGTTCGCGTTGCCCGGAGGTGATCTCCGGGCTCGGTCGACGGGGGAGTTGCGGTGTCCGTGCCCGGCCTGCTGGATGTGGTGGCCGATGACCCGGTGCTGGCCACCGCGCTGGAGCGCGCGCGGGCCGGTGATCTGCCCACTCGGGACCTGATCGCCCCGCCCGGGCTGCGTCCCCTGGTGATTGCTGCGCTGGCCGCGCGGGGCGGTCGCACCGTGCTCGCGGTGACCGCGACCGGCCGGGAGGCCGAGGATCTCGCCGCCGGGCTGGGATCGTTGCTGCCGGCCGAGCGGGTCGCGGTGTTCCCGTCCTGGGAGACCTTGCCGCACGAGCGACTGTCCCCGCGGGCGGACACCGTCGGGCGACGGCTGGCCGTGCTGCGTCGGCTCACCCGGCCCGTCGCCGACGACCCGGCCGCGGGACCGCTGGACGTCGTGGTCTGCCCGGTGCGCAGCCTGGTGCAGCCGATGGTGCCCGGTCTGGGCGCGCTGGAACCGGTGAGCCTGCGGGTGGGCGACGAGGTGGAACTCGACGTGGTCGTCGAGGCGCTGGCCGCCGCCGCGTACGCACGGGTGGACATGGTCGAGCGGCGCGGCGAGTTCGCGGTGCGCGGCGGCATTGTCGATGTGTTCCCGCCCACCGAGGAACACCCGTTGCGGGTGGAGTTCTTCGGCGACGAGGTGGAGGAGATCCGCCCGTTCCGGGTCGCCGACCAGCGCCGCCTGGCGAGCGGCGAGCCGGACGCCGCCCGCTCGTTGCTGTGGGCGCCGCCGTGCCGGGAACTGCTGCTGACCAAGGAGGTGCGCGACCGCGCCGCCGCACTGCGTAACGCGCACCCGGAACTGGACGAGATGCTCGGCAAGATCTCCGAGGGCGTCGCGGTGGAGGGCATGGAGGCGCTGGCCCCGGCCCTGGTGGACGGCATGGAGTTGCTCGTCGACCAACTGCCCGCGGGCACGCTGGTGGTCAGTGTCGACCCCGAACGCGTGCGGGCTCGCGCCGCGGATCTGGTGCGCACCAGCCAGGAGTTCCTGGAGGCCTCCTGGTCCGGTGCCGCGGTCGGCGGGGTGGCGCCCATCGATCTGGGGGCGGCGGCCCTGCGCGACCTGACCGAGGTCCGCGAACGCATTCGCGCGATCGGCCTGCCCTGGTGGTCGGTGGCGCCGTTCGCGTCCGCGGAGGATGAAACTGACGCCACCTCAGACGAGGCGACGCTCTCTGCGCAGGCCCCGGAGGCCTACCGCGGGGAGACCGATCGGGCGCTGGGCGACATCCGTACCTGGCTGGAGCAGCAGTGGTCGGTGGTGCTGGTGCTCGGCGGGCACGGTACCGCGGAGCGCGTCGGGGAACTGCTCGCCGCCGCGGACCTGCCCGCCCGCCAGGTCGAGGACCTGCTCACCGCCCCGGAGCGCGGCGTCGCATTGATCACCTGCGCGGAGTTGTCCAACGGGTTCCTGCTACCCGCGCAGCGCACCGTGGTGCTCACCGAGACCGACCTGACCAATCGGGTTGCGGGCTCGGCGAAGGACCGCGGCAGGTTGCCGAGTCGGCGCAAGGCGGTGGTCGACCCGCTTTCGCTGCGTCCCGGTGACTACGTGGTGCACGAGCAGCACGGCGTCGGCAAGTACGTGGAGATGACCAGCCGCACCGTGGCCGGGGCCACCCGCGAGTACCTGGTGCTGGAGTACGCCGCGTCCAAGCGCGGGCAACCCGGCGACCGGTTGTACGTGCCGACCGACGCGCTGGAGCAGATCACCCGCTACGTCGGCGGGGAGTCCCCGACGTTGCACCGGCTCGGCGGCGCGGACTGGCAGAAGGCCAAGGGCCGGGCGAAGAAGGCGGTCAAGCAGATCGCCGGCGAACTGATCCGGCTCTACGCCGCGCGCACCTCCGCGCCCGGCCACGCGTTCGCCCCGGATACCCCGTGGCAGCACGAGTTGGAGGACGCGTTCGGTTACGTCGAGACACCGGACCAGGCCGCGGCCATCGACGAGGTCAAGGCCGACATGGAGAAGCCCTATCCGATGGACCGCGTCATCTGCGGCGACGTCGGCTACGGCAAGACCGAGATCGCGGTCCGGGCGGCGTTCAAGGCCGTGCAGGACGGCAAGCAGGTGGCCGTGCTGGTGCCCACCACGCTGCTCGCCCAGCAGCACTACGCGACGTTCTCCGAGCGGTACAGCCCGTTCCCGGTCACGGTGAAGGTGCTGTCCCGGTTCAACACGGCGACCGAGGCCGAGGCGGTGCTGACCGGTCTGGCCGACGGCTCGGTGGACGTGGTGATCGGCACCCACCGGCTGCTCTCGACGACTACGAAGTTCAAGGACCTCGGGCTGATGATCGTCGATGAGGAGCAGCGCTTCGGCGTGGAGCACAAGGAGGCGCTCAAGCACCTACGCGCCCACGTCGACGTACTGACCATGTCGGCCACGCCGATTCCCCGCACGTTGGAGATGTCCATCACCGGCATCCGGGAGATGTCCACCATCGCCACCCCGCCGGAGGAACGCCACCCGGTGCTGACCTTTGTCGGAGCCTTCGCGGACAAGCAGATCCAGGCCGCGATCCGGCGCGAGTTACTGCGCGACGGCCAGGTGTTCTACGTGCACAACCGGGTGGAATCCATCGACAGGGCTGCTCGTCGGCTGTCCGAACTGGTGCCCGAGGCGCGCATTGCGGTGGCCCACGGGCAGATGAACGAGCACACCCTGGAAGAGGTGATCGTCGGGTTCTGGGAGCGGCGCTACGACGTGTTGGTGTGCACCACGATTGTGGAGACCGGCCTGGACATCTCCAATGCCAACACGTTGGTCGTGGAGCGGGCCGACGTGCTCGGCCTGGCCCAGCTGCACCAGTTGCGCGGCCGGGTCGGGCGATCGCGAGAACGCGGCTATGCCTACTTCTTCTACCCCGCGGAGAAGCCGCTGACCGAGACCGCGCACGAGCGGCTGGCGACCATCGCCCAGCACACCGAACTGGGCGCGGGCATGTACGTGGCGATGAAGGACCTGGAGATCCGCGGCGCGGGCAACCTGCTCGGCGGTGAGCAGTCCGGGCACATCGAGGGTGTCGGCTTCGACCTGTACGTGCGGATGGTCGGCGAGGCGGTGGCCGAGTACAAGGCCGGCCCGGACGCCGCGCCGCCGCCCGCGGAGGTGCGGGTGGAACTGCCGGTGGACGCGCACATCCCGCACGAGTGGCTGGCCACCGAGCGACTGCGGCTGGAGGCCTACCGCCGCATCGCCGGCATCGGCTCCACCCCCGACGCCGCATCGGGGGCGGCCGACGCCGAGGCGGAGATCGCGGCGGTGCGCGCCGAGCTCACCGACCGCTACGGCGCGCTGCCCGAACCGGTGGAGAACCTGCTGGCGGTGGCCCGCTTCCGTGCGCACCTGCGCGGCTTTGGGTTGGAGGAGGTCACTCTCGCCGGAGGGAACATCCGGTTCTCTCCGGTTGACCTGCGCGAATCTCAGCAGTTGCGGCTGCTGCGGCTCTACCCGCGCACGGTGGTCAAGGCGGCCACCCGTACGATCCTGGTGCCCAGGCCGACCACGGCCCGGGTGGGTGGCACGCCGCTGATCGGCCTGCCGCTGTTGGACTGGGCCCGCGAACTCATCGACGCGGTGCTGGGCGGTTAGCGCGGGAGGCGGACGTGCGCGAGCGCAGCGAGCGAACAATTCAGCGCAGCCGCTGGAAGCTGGCGCTCGCGGTGGCCACGGTGGCCGGGCTGTCGGCCTGCGGTCCGTCGCAACTGGGCGCCGCTGCCGTGGTGAACAGCCAGCGGATCACGGTCTCCGATGTCCAGGGGCGGCTCAAGGCGGTGCAGGCACTGCAGGACCGTTACGGCGTCGAGCACGCGGACCCGTCGGTCGCCGCGCGAAACGAGGTGCAGCGGTGGGTGGTGGCTCTGGTCTTCGAGCGTGCGGCGCGTGACCTGGGCATCAACATTACCGACGGCGAGGTGTCCAACGCGATCGACGCGGAGACCAAGCTTGTGGGTGGCCCCGAACAGTTCCGGGCGGCCCTGGCCCAGGCAGACCTGTCCGAGAACGACGTCAACGACGTGTTCCGGCAGCAGGTGATCAACAGCAAGATCGGTTCGGCGGTCCTCGGCCAGGCCGGCACGAAACTGACGCAGGATCAGGTCGACGCGAAGGTACACGACACCCTGGTGGCCACCGCCAAACGGCTGCACATCCGGATCAACCCGCGTTACGGCACGTTCGACGGGAACATGGGCCAGATCTCGCCGCCGGCACCCGACTTCCTGCGCCCGACGGGGTGAGTTCACCTCTGCCCGGCGCGCGGCTGCTGGACCTGGTGGACGTGATGGACCGGCTGCGTTCGCCGGGCGGGTGCCCGTGGGACGCCGAGCAAACGCACGCCTCACTGCTGCAGTACCTGATCGAGGAGACCTACGAGACGGTCGAGGCGGTGGAGACCGGCGACCGGAACCACCTCGTGGAGGAACTCGGGGACCTGCTGCTGCAGGTGGTGTTCCACGCCCGTATCGGGCAGGAGCGTGCTGCTGATCCGTTCGACATCGACGATGTCGCCGCGGGCATCGTCACCAAGTTGCGCAACCGGCACCCGCACGTCTTCGGGAACGTGACGGTGGCCGACATGGAGGCGTTGGAGACCAATTGGGAGGCGGCCAAGGCCGCGGAGAAGGGCCGTGCCTCGGCCATGGACGGCATTCCGCCGGGCCTGCCCGCGCTGGCCCTGGCCGCCAAGACGCAATCCCGCGCGGCCCGGTTGGCGGTGGGTCTGGGCGTCCCTCCCGCCCCGCTGGATGCCCACGAGGACCTGGGCGATGCGCTGTTCGCGCTGGTGGCAACCGCGCGGGCGCGGGGGCTGGACCCGGAGGCCGAACTGCGCGCCGCCACCCGCCGCTACGCCGCCGCCGTCCGTGCGGCGGAGGGGGAGCCCCCGACTACGGTGTGACGGTGTCAATCGTTCACAGAGTGACGGTGTCAATGGTTCACAGGGTGACGGTGTCCATGGTTCACAGAGTGAAACGTGTGCGAGCTTGCGGTGTCCGCACGGTTTCGATGTTGTCCGACGGTATCGTGGCCGGATTCTCGAACCCGGACGTTTCTCAGAGGTGAGCATGGGCTCCAAGCCGACCCCTTCGGCGGTCAGCAGCGCCAAGGCGGTCGTCCGCCGGGGCGTGCGGCGGGCCAAACGGGAGGCCGGGACCCAACTGCGTCGACGCGGCTGGCAGCCGGTCAACGAGAAGTCGGCCGGGCCGGTGACCGGCGTGGTCGAGGAGTTCACCCGACGCGCGGTGACCGGCTGGGTGATGGTCCCCGCCGGGCAGGCCGGCGTGCGGGTCACCCTGCACCTGCAGGACGTTCAGGTTGCCGCCACCTGGGCGGGCGACGCGGTGGAGCGGTCGGGCCCGCAGGAGATCCGCGGGTTCCGCTTCGTGCTGCGTGACGTGTGGAACTTCGCCCGTGCCGAGCACCGGCTCACCGTGCGGGTGGACGGGACCCCGCTGCCGATCACGGGCGTCGGCATGCACATGCATCCGGAGGAGGACGGCGCCCGGGCACTGGGCACGTTGCGCAAGAAGCTCGAGACCGGTCACGTCTTCTCCCGGACCGGGCGGCTGCAGCTGTCGAAGTCGATCGACGAGGAGTGGCAGCGCGAGGTCCTCGGCTTCTACGAAGGCCTGCGCAAGGTCGTCAAGGACGCCTTGGGCCACGACCTTTTCGTGATGTACGGCAGCCTGCTCGGCGCTGTGCGCGAGGGCGGCTTCATTGGCCACGACGACGACTTCGACGCCGCGGTGATCGTGGACGCGACCACCGGCCCGGAGGCCATCGAGGCGCTGAAGAAGCTGGCGTTCACCCTGATCGACGCGGGCTACGACGTCGAGGGGCGACGCAGCGCAGTGCACGTGCACCACCGGGACAACCCGGCCATCCGGATCGACATCTTCCATCTGTACTTCGACGCCACCGGCGTGCTCGCGTTCGCCTTCGGGGTGGCGGGTTCCACCGACGTGCGCAAAGAGCAGTGGCAGGGCGTGGTGGAGACCCGGTTCGGTCCGGGCTCGGTGCTGGTGCCGGTCAATGGCGAGGCGATGGTGGAGGCCATCTACGGGAGCGGCTGGCGCATCCCAACGCCGGGCTTCAGCTGGGACAAGGATCGCACCAAGCGCGAGCGCTCGGCGATCGTCCCGCTGGACGACGTCGAGGAGATCTACTGGGCGAACTTCTACGCCCGTACCGAGTACACCTCGGGGTCCACGTTCTTCGACCTCGTCAACGCGCGGGAGGAGATGACCGAGCACGTCATCGACATCGGCTGCGGTGACGGTCGCGACTCTTACGCCTTCGGCCTGGCCGGGCGCAACGTGACCGGATTGGACCGTTCGCACATCGGGGTGCGGCACGCGGACAAGAAGGCCCACGACATGGGCATGGGCGACCGGGTGCGGTTCGCGGCCTGCGACGTGGGCGAGGCGGAAAATCTGCGCGGGGTGCTGACCGAGGCGGTCGGCCGCGCCGGCGACGCCCCGATCCTGTTCTACGCGCGGTTCTTCCTGCACTCGATCCCCGAGGACGTGCAGCAGACGCTGATGGCCACCATCCATCAGGTGGTCCGGCCGGGGGATCTGTTCGCCGCGGAGTTCCGGACCAACGCTGATGCCGCGCTGATGAAGGTGCACACCAAGCACTACCGCCGCTTCCAGGACGGCCCGGCGTTCGGCGTCGCGCTGGGTGAGAAGTACGGCTTCGAGGTGAACTACGAGCTGGAGAGCCAGGGCTTGTCCCCGTACAAGGACGAGGACCCGGTGCTCTACCGGGTGGTCGCGCGGCGCCGATGAGCGAGCGGTTCACCGCGGTTGCCCGCGAGACGCTCGATGACTATTTGGCCACCCACCCGATCACCGCGACCGGACTGGGTGAGCACCGCCACGACCACCGGCTGGGGGACAGCGGTCCGGCCGCGCGGGAGGCCGAGGCGGACCGGTGGCAACGGCGGATCGCCGAACTCGACGCGGTGGACACCGATACGCTGGACGCGGCCGACCAGGTGGATCACGCAATCCTGCGGCACCGGCTGAGCGCCCACTGCTTCGAGTTGTCCGCGCTGCGCGAGTACGAGTGGAATCCCCTGCTGGCCAACCCCGGCACCGCAATCCACCTGCTGCTGGCCCGGGAGTTCGCCCCGCTGCCCGACCGCCTGCGGGCGATCGGCGGCCGGCTCGCGCAGATCCCGGCCGCGCTGGCCACCGCCCGCGCGGACCTCGGCGACATGCCCGAGGTGCACGTGCAGACCGCGATCGGCCAGTTCACCGGGACCCGCACGCTGCTGGCCACCGAGGTGGACCGGGCGCTGGGCCAATTGACGGACGGCGCTGCGGACGCGCTGCGTGCCGAGGTGGAACCCGCGCTGGACGCGGCGAGCGCGGCGCTGGACGAGCACATCGGGTGGCTGCGGGAACGCCTGGACGATGCGCACGGCGACCCGCGACTGGGTCCGGAGCTGTTCGGCAAACGGCTACAACTGACCCTGGACACCGACGACTCCGCGGAGTTGGTGCTGTACCGGGCGAACGACGAACTGGCCCGGATCAGCGAGGAGATCGCCGAGGTGGCCAGCCGGATCGCCGGTGCCCCGCCGCACCCCGGTCAGGTACGGGAGGTGCTCGACCGGTTGGCCGCGGACGCGCCCGATGACGAGTCCATCGTGAACCTAGCGGCCGTCACGCTGGATGAGACCAGGGCGTTCGTGCTCGAGCACGACCTGGTCACCGACTTCGACGACCCGGTGCAGATCGTGGTGATGCCGGAGATCCACCGGGGCGTCGCGGTGGCCTACTGCGACCCGCCGGGCCCGCTGGAGACCGCGCCGTTACCCACCTTCTACGCGATCTCGCCGACCCCGGCGGATTGGGATTCCGAACGGCGTACCTCGTTCTTCCGCGAGTACAACGTGCACATGGTGCGCAACCTGACCATCCACGAGGCGATGCCCGGCCACGTGCTGCAGCTCGCACACGACCGGCGACAGCCGCCGGGCAGCGGGGTGCGCTCGGCGTTCTGGTCGGGGCCGTTCGTCGAGGGTTGGGCCGTGTTCGCCGAGGAACTGATGACCCGTCATGGGTTCGGCGGGGACGCGGTGAAGATGCAGCAACTGAAAATGCAGCTGCGGATGACCATCAACGCCATCCTCGACGTGCGGGTGCACACCCGGGGCATGTCCCGGGACGAGGCGATGAAGCTGATGGTCGAGCGCGGGCACCAGGAGGAGGGCGAGGCGGTCGGCAAGTGGCGCCGCTCGCTGCTCACCTCCACCCAGCTGTCCACATACTTCGTGGGTTACATCGGGGTGCGCGACCTGGTCGCCGACGTGACCAAGGCGCACCCTGAGTTGTCCACCCGGCAGGTGCACGACCGGGTGCTGTCGCAGGGCTCGCCGCCACCACGGCACCTGCGCCGCCTGCTCGGCGTCTGAGCTGCGCGCTCCCTCGCCCCTTCCCCGAGGGTCGGGTCCGAGCGTGCTCTCCGCTCATTCATGAGCGCAGGGAGCTCTCTCATACGTGGGGCGTCATCCAGAGGGGTTTGAGGGCGGGGAATTTGACGCCCCACGTATGACAGTGCCCAGACGGAGGGATTCCGTCGTCGGCCCGGCGTCGGCAGCTCATTCATGAGCGGAGGGAGCTCTGTCATACGTGGGGCGTCATTTTTGGGGCCGAAAAGGGCCGCGAAGTGACGCCTCGGGTATGACAGTGGCCACGGGGAGGGAACAACGTCGTCCCATCGTTCTCAACTGTCGCGCGCCGCCACAGGGGACGTCGCCGCGCGTCGGTATCGTGGCCGACGGCTGTCAGTTAACGTCCCCAGGGAGTCTCAGGTGCCCACGATCGACGACATCGGCGCCCGCGAGATCCTGGACTCTCGCGGCAACCCGACCGTCGAGGTCGAGGTCGAGTTGGACGACGGCACCATCGGGCGGGCCGCGGTGCCCTCGGGTGCCTCCACCGGGGCCTTCGAGGCCGTGGAGCGCCGGGACGGCGATGCCGGCCGGTACAACGGCAAGGGAGTGGAGGCCGCGGTCGAGGCGGTGAACTCGGAGATCCTCGCCGAGCTGCTCGGCTACGCCGCCGACGAGCAGCGCATCATCGATCAAGTGCTGATCGACCTGGACGGTACGCCGGACAAGTCCCGGCTGGGTGCCAACGCCATGCTCGGGGTCAGCCTCGCGGTGGCGCGGGCCGCCGCGGCCAGCGCCGGGCTGCCGCTGTTCCGCTACGTGGGCGGGCCGTCCGCGCACCTGCTGCCGGTGCCGATGATGAACATCCTCAACGGCGGAGCGCACGCGGACACCGCTGTGGACATCCAGGAGTTCATGATCGCGCCGATCGGTGCGGACACCTTCGCCGACGCCCTGCGCTGGGGCGCGGAGGTCTACCACGCGCTGAAGTCGGTGTTGAAGAGCCAGGGGCTGGCCACCGGGCTGGGCGACGAGGGCGGGTTCGCTCCGGACCTGCCCAGCAACCGGGACGCGCTGGACCTGATCGGCCGGGCCGTAGGGCAGGCCGGGTTCACCCTCGGCCGGGACGTGGTACTGGCCCTGGACGTGGCCGCCACCGAGTTCTGCACCGACGGGGTGTACAGCTTCGAGGGCCGCAAATGCTCCGCGGAGCAGATGGCCGAGTACTACGAGAGCCTGCTCGACGCCTACCCGCTGGTGTCCATCGAGGACCCGATGGACGAGGAGGACTGGGCGGGCTGGAAGGCGCTCACCGACCGGGTTGGCCACCGGGTACAGCTGGTCGGCGACGATCTGTTCGTCACCAACCCGGCCCGGCTGGCCCGCGGCATCGAGGCGAGCACGGCGAACGCGCTGCTGGTGAAGGTCAATCAGATCGGCACACTCACCGAGACCCTGGACGCGGTCAACCTCGCGCACCGCAACGGCTACCGGGCGATGATGAGTCACCGGTCCGGGGAGACCGAGGACACCACGATCGCCGACCTGGCGGTGGCCACCGACTGCGGGCAGATCAAGACCGGTGCCCCGGCCCGCAGCGAGCGGGTGGCCAAGTACAACCAGTTGCTGCGCATCGAGGAGGAACTCGGCGACGCGGCCCGCTACGCCGGCCGCGCGGCGTTCCCCCGGTTCCGGGTCAGCGGCGCGTGAAGGTTCCCCGCCGCGCGCCGGCCCCGCGGACCACAGCCCGGGACCGGGCCCGCCCCGTCGCAGCCCGACGGCCGGCCCGGCCGCCGCGTCGTGCGCTGCGCGGACGCGTACCGGCCATGGTCGTGCCCGCCGCGCTGGTGGTCTCGCTGAACACCCGGCGTAACCCTTTCACCCGGCGCGCGGCGATCTTCGCCTCGGTGCTGCTGTTGGTTGCCATCTCGGTGGCCTATCCCGCTCAGCGTTACGTCGCCCAGCGCCGGCACATTGCGGACCTGCACGCCCGGGTCGCCGCCAGTGCCGTGCGGGTCGCCGCGCTGCAGCACGAGTCCACGCTGCGCGCCCAGAATTTCTACGTCGAGCGTGAGGCGCGGCTTCGACTGCACTACGTGATGCCCGGTGAACAGGCATTCCGGGTCAGCGACCCGCCGCCGGCCGACGCGGGCGACACCCCGGCCGCGGTCAGTCCGTTGTGGTGGAACCGCCTGCTCGCGTCGATGTCCGACGCGGCCACCCCCGTGGAGCAGCTGCCCACCGGCAACCGACACGCCCCGTAACGCGATGGGTGTGCTCGGACCGGATCCGACCGCCGCGGACTCCGCGGCCGTACACCGGCAGCTGGGGCGTGCCGCGCGCGGGGCGGACTCGGTCGCGTACCGATGTCCGTGCGGCGAACCCGCCGTGGTCGCCACCCGGCCCCGGCTGCCGGACGGCACCCCGTTCCCCACGCTGTACTACCTGACCTGCGCCCGGGCCACCTCGGCGATCGGCACGCTGGAGGCGGCGGGCAGGATGAACACGATGAACGCCCGCTTGGCCGACGATCCCGGGTTGGCCGCGGCACACCGCGCCGCGCACACGGACTACCTGACGCGCCGTCACCGGCTGGCGGACGTCCCGGAGATCGCAGGTGTCTCCGCGGGGGGTATGCCGGATCGGGTGAAGTGCCTGCACGTCCTCGCCGGTCACGCGTTGGCGGTCGGGCCCGGCGTCAACCCCCTGGGTGACGAGGTGGTGGCCGAACTCGGCGAGTGGTGGCTGGTCAACCCCTGCGTGCAGCGGGAACACACGGAGGAAGCATGAAGCGGGTCGCCGCGGTCGACTGTGGGACCAACTCCATTCGCCTGCTGATCGCGCAGGTCGGCGGCGACGGCGGGCTGGTCGAGCTGAACCGGCGCATGCAGATAGTGCGGCTCGGTCAGGGCGTGGACGCCACCGGGCGGCTGGCTCCCGAGGCGCTGGAGCGCACCTTCGCCGCGGCCCGGGAGTACGCCGCGTCGATCGCCGCCGCTGACGTGGACGGGGTGCGGGTGGTGGCCACCAGCGCCACCCGGGACGCGAGCAATCGCGAGGAGTTCGAGGTCGGAATGACCGAGATCTTCGGGGTTGCCCCGGAGGTGGTGCCCGGCGAGGTGGAGGCGGCGTTGTCCTTCGCCGGGGCCACCGGTGGGCTGGCCGCGGCCGGGGTGGCCGCCCCTTACCTGGTAGTGGACATCGGCGGTGGCTCCACCGAGTTCGTGCTGGGGACCGAGGCGCCGACCGCGGCCCGCTCGGTCAACGTCGGCTGTGTGCGGATGCGGGAGCGGTGGCTGACCGAGGATCCGCCCACGGCCGAGCAGATCGAGGCGGCCATTGCGGACATCGACGCGGCGATCGCCGATGCCGCGGCGGTGGTGCCGTTGGCTGAGGCCGCGTCGTTGATCGGCGTGGCCGGCACGGTCACCACCCTCACCGCGATCGCGCTGGGCTTGCAGACCTATGACCCCGACGCGATCCATCGGGCGCGGGTCCCGGCGGCGAAGGTGCGTGGGGTCGCAATGCGCCTGCTGTCCCTGCGCCGCGACGAACGAGCCGCCATCCCGGCCATGCACCCCGGCCGGGCAGACGTCATCGCTGCCGGTGCGCTGGTGCTGGATCGGGTGCTGCACGCCGTCGGCGGTGCCGATCTGGTCGCCTCCGAACACGACATCCTGGACGGCATCGCGGCCTCGGTGTTAACGCGCGGCTAACCATCGTTGGCCCGGTCGGATGACACCGTTGGGCTGTCCGGGGGATGTCCCGGTTGAATCACCCGCGTGCCCGGACCGGTTTCTTAGCCTGGATTCATGCGCAACCGGGGCGGCTCGCGAATCACCTGGACCGCCGCCGCCGGACTGGCCGTGGCGGGTCTGCTGGCCGGCACCGTGGTTAATGCGCAGGCCGACCAGTCGGGCCCCGGACTCGGCATCAAGGTGCTGTCCAACCGTGCGGACATGATCTCCGGCGGTGATGCCTATGTGGAGATCACCGAACCGCCCGGCGTGCGGCTGCACCAAATCCGCGTGACGCTCGACAAGACGGACATCACCCGAGATTTCGGTCGTCGCGCCGACGGACGCATTCTCGGCCTGGTCGAGGGGATGAGCGTCGGCCCGCACACCCTGGATGCCCGTGCCGCCCGGATGTCCGGCGCCTCGATCACGATCACCAACCACCCGACGAGCGGACCCATCCTCACCGGGCCGCAGCCACAGCCGTACTACTGCACCACCACCCAGAACGGCCTGGGTGCTCCGCAGGATGCCGCCTGCGACGTGCCGGTGCGTTACCAGTGGTACTACATGCCGAAGGACCCCAAGGTCATCTCGGTCCAGCCTTACGACCCGGCACACCCCGCCACCGACGTGCGCATGATTGCCACCGACCAGCGACACCCGGTGCCCTACATCGTGCGCGATGAGCGTGGCGTCATGGATCGGGGCATCTACGACATCGCGGTGCTCTACGACCCGTCGAAACCATGGCAGCCGTGGGCGCCCCAGTTGGGCTGGAACCACAAGGCGGTGTTCCGCGCCGGGGCGAGTTGCGGACCGGGCCATGTGCAGGGCGACTTTCATGACGCCGCGATCAAGGAGAACTACCTGCAACGCGGCTTCGCGGTGATCACCTCGGGCACCGCGAACTATGCCTACAACTGCAACGACGTGGCCGGCGCCGAGGCGCTGATGATGCTCAAGGAACGGCTCATCGAGCGCTACGGGGAGATTCGGTACACGATCGGCGAGGGCTGCTCGGGTGGCTCGGTCTCGGTGATCTCGATCGCGGCCAACTATCCCGGGCTGTTGGACGGGATCCTGCCCGAGTGCAGCTTCCCGGACCTGTGGGGCGTCGTGCAGGCCGGTACGGACTGCGCGTTGATGGCCACTTACTTTCAGAAAGCCGGCCGGCAGTGGGCCAAGGACGATGATCAGGCCGCGGCCACTGGCTTTGCCGCCCCGACGAGCTGCACGAGCATGGCCTCCTCGTGGAAAGCAATGTTCGACCCGGGCAGGGCGTCCACATGCACCGGTGAGCGGATGCCGGGCCCGCACCCGATCACAAAAACGGACTGGGTGTACGACCCGGTGCGGAACGCCACCGGCGTGCGCTGTTCGCTGCAGGACTTCCAGGAACCGCTGTGGGGGCTGCGCCCGGACGGCAAGGCCAACCGGGCCTACGACAACGTCGGCGTGCAGTACGGACTGAAGGCGCTCAACGCCGGAAAGATCAGCGTCGAGCAGTTCCTGGACCTCAACGCCAACATCGGCGGTTACGACATCGATGGTTCTTGGCAACCGCAGCGTTCGGTGGCCGATCCGGATGGACTGAGCCGGGCCTATCGCGGCGGCCGCATCGTCAACGCGGCCGCACTGGCGAACGTCCCGATCGTGAGCGTGCGCGGTTACGTGGAAGACGGATTCCACACGCGGGTAGAGGACCTGACGCTGCGTTACCGATTGGTCCGGGACACCGGCGGCTTCGGTAACCAGGTTATTCGCATCCTGCCGCTGCTGCACCCGTTCGTCGACGCCTTCGACCTGCTCGACGAATGGCTGTCCGCGATCGAGGCCGATTCATCCGATCGTCCGCAGGCGGACAAGATCGCGGCCGACCGGCCCGCTGATGTCGTCGATGGATGCGAGACCAAGACGGAGGAGATCATCACCGACGCTTCTCGCTGCTGGCACCTCTACCCGATGCATTCCAAGCCCCGGCTCACCGCGGGCGGGCCTGCCACCGAGGACGTCATCAAGTGCCAGTTGCGTCCGGCCGGCCGCGCTGACTACCCGGCGCAGATGACCATGGCGCAATTCTCCCGGCTGCTGGACATCTTCCCGGACGGGGTGTGCGACTGGACGCTGGCCGGCCAGGACCAGGTCCGACCGACCGGGACATGGCAGAGCTACCAGTCGGGGCCGGACGGGGTGCCGCTGGGTCCACCGCCGGTCGCGAAACGGGTCGGCTGAGGTAGTCATGAGAATTGGTGGAGGAACGCGCGGGGCCTGGATGGCCGTCGCCGGCCTTGCCGCCGGGACCCTGCTGTTCACCTCTGTGGTGAACGCGCAGGCAGACAAGAACTCCGGACCGGGGCTGGGTATCCAGGTGCTGTCCAATCGCGCCGACCTGATCTCCGGGGGAGAGGCCTACGTGGAGATCACCGAGCCGGCGGGGATCCGGGCCACTAACGTCCACGTGCTGTTGGACGGGCACGACATCAGTAGGGAGTTCGCCCGTCGGGACAACGGCCGCATCCTCGGGCTGGTCCAGGGCATGAGCAACGGCCCGCACGTACTGACCGCTCACGCCCGACGCCTGCCTGGAGCCGCGCTCAGCGTGGTCAACCACTCGGTGGGCGGCCCGGTGTTCGCGGGCCCACAGCTGCAGCCGTGGATCTGCACCACGAAGCAGCTGGGTTTGGGCGAATCCACCGACGCCGCCTGCAACGCCCCCACCCACTACGACTGGTACTACATGCCGGCCGATCCCAAGTTCGTCGAGGTGCAGCCCTATGACCCGGCGCACCCGGCCACCGACGTGCGGATGACCACCAATGACCGCGGCGTACAGGTGCCCTACATCGTGCGCGACGAGCGCGGGACCTCCGATCGTGGCGTGTACGACATTGCGGTGCTCTACGACCCGACCAAACCGTGGACGCCATGGGACCCGCAGCCGGGCTGGAACGGCAAGGTGTTGCTCCGCTTCGGTGCCAGCTGCAACCCCGGCCATGTGCAGGGCGACTTTCACGACGCCGCGCTGCAGGAGTTCTCCTTGTCCCGCGGCTTCGCGGTGCTCACCTCCGGCATGACCGTGATGGGACTGAACTGCAACGACGTGGTCGCTGCGGAGGCGGCGGGCATGCTCAAGGAGCACTTCATCGACCACTACGGGCAGATTCGCTACACGATCGGCGACGGCTGCTCGGGTGGCTCGACGTTGCTGTACACAACGGCGGACAACTACCCGGGTCTGCTGGACGGACTGCGACCGCAGTGCTCCTACGCCGACTTCTGGGGCTACATGCAGTCCGCTCAGGACTGCTCACTGCTCGGCCGGGTGTTCTACGTGCACCCCAACGAGTGGGGTGACAGGGACCGCGCCGCGGTGGCGGGATTCCGCACGCCGAGTTCCTGTCACGACTGGGCGGCGCTGTGGCAGAGCCTTTTCGAGCCGGCCAACCAGCCCGGCTGCCTCACCCTGCGGATGCCCGGCCCGCACCCGGCCAGCGTGAACTGGGTCTACAACCCGGCCCGTAACCCGAGCGGGGTGCGCTGTTCGTTGCAGGACTACCAGGTCAACGAGTTCGGGCTGCGTGCGGACGGCAAGGCCAACCGGCCGTACGACAACGTGGGAGTGCAGTACGGCCTGGCCGCGTTGCGCTCCGGGGCGATCAGCCCCGAGCAGTTCCTCGACCTCAACCAGAGCATCGGCGGCTGGGACATCGACGACCACTGGCAGGCCGCGCGCAGTGTCGCCGACCCCGACGCCATCTCCCGTGCCTACCGCGGCGGTCGGATCGTGAGCGGGACCAACCTGGCCCGGGTGCCGATCGTGAACATCCGGTACTACGACGAGCTCGGCTACCACACCGCGGCGGAGGACGACGTGCTGCGTGCCCGGCTACGGCGGGACACCGGAAGTGACGCCAACATGATGACGATCACCGCTCCGAACGGGGACAACCAATCCAGCCTGGCGTTCGTGTTGATCGACCAATGGCTGTCCGCGATCGAGGCCGATCACTCGACCGCGTCGGTGGCGGAGAAGGTGCGCGCGGACCGGCCCGCTGCCGCGCAGAGCATGTGCGTGCTGAAGAACGTGGGACACACCGATGCAGCCCAGTGCCTCGCGGCCTATCCCACGTTCTCCAAGCCCCGTTTGGTGGCCGGTGGGCCGGCCACCGACGACATGCTCAAGTGCCAGTTGCGCCCGATCTCGCGCGCGGACTACCCGCCCTCGATGACGGTGGCGCAGTTCTCCCGCCTCATGCAGATCTTCCCCGACGGTGTCTGCGACTACAGCGTGCCCGGCGTTGATCAGACGCCTACGCTGGGTCCCTGGCAGAGCTACGCGTCGGGTCCGGACTCCGTGCCACTCGGCCCCGCTCCGGTTGCCATCAGGCTGCGGCGCTGAGCAGATCGCCGGTAGGACAATGGCGGCATGCACAATGAACGGCAGGAAGAGCGGCGGGCATTCGTGCCGCCGGGCAGCGGTTGGCCGGACGACCCAGCCGACGCCGATACCCCGGTGGCCGTCGACGCCACCGCGGTCGCGGTGTTGGCCGCGGACGCGCCGGATCTGGTCGAGCTGACGGCTCGTCAGTCCGTGTGCCGGGCCTGCCCGCGACTGGTCGCCTGGCGGGAGCAGGTGGCGTTGGAACGCCGTCGTGCCTACGCCGGGGAGACCTACTGGGGGCGTCCGATCGCGGGGTGGGGCGACGAGGCGCCCCGGGTGCTGCTCATCGGCCTGGCCCCGGCCGCGCACGGCGGCAACCGGACCGGACGTATCTTCACCGGCGACCGCAGCGGGGACTGGTTGTTCGCCGCGCTGCACCGGGTGGGGTTGGCCGCGCTGCCCACCTCCACCCATGCCGGCGACGGCCAACGCCTGCTGGGTGCGCGGATGGCGGCCGCGGTGCGCTGCGCGCCCCCGCTGAACAAGCCGGACAACGACGAGCGGGACACCTGCAAGCCCTGGCTGGATCGCGAACTCGCGCTGGTGCTTCCGCACCTGCGCGCGGTGGTCTGCCTGGGGTCGTTCGGCTGGGCGGCGGCGCTGTCCTCGCTCGCGACGTGCGGTGTCGGCATCCCGCGGCCCCGCCCGAAGTTCGGCCACAACGCCGCGGTGGAACTGCGCGCCCCGCACGGCCCGCTGCTGCTACTGGGCTCGTTTCACCCCAGCCAGCAGAACACCTTCACCGGCCGGTTGACCGAGCCGATGTTGGACGAGGTATTGCGCCGCGCGGCGGATGCATGACGGGCGCCGGCGGCGCGGTGTCGGACAACCACAGACGCCGCACCGGCGGCCCCCAGGCGGACGCCGGGGGCGGCGGCACCTCGGTCAAACACGCGTTGCACAGCATCAGCAGGCCGGCCACGAACAGCCGCTCACGGGCCAGATCGGCCCCGCAGTGTGGGCAGTCGTCGGTCTCGTCCTGCCCCCCGGCCGTAGGTTCAGCCCCACCCTCGCGCACGCTGGTCTCCTCATCGTCAAATCCCAGCCGCCCCCGGTCGGCCCCGCAACACGGAAAACGCTAGAAGCGCGCGGTTTCTCGGCCGAGTCGCTCCGGTAAACGGCATGCGCCGTATTCCGCAGCGCGGGTCGACGCGTCCTTGCTGGTGCGGTCCTCGTAACACGTTCGACCCATTGACACGCCGCGCGTAACGTGCGCGACTCGCCGCCCGGTTACCGTCCCGGGAATGGGGCAACTGGGGGACACGGCGCTGTTCGAGCGCACCGCGCAGGTCGACTATCCGCAGGCGTTGACACTGGTCGGTCTGGTGATCGCGCTGCATGCCACGGCCATCGCCCGGGAGCGCTCCCGCCCCCGGCCGGACCGGGGGCTGATCGCGTCCATGGAGCAGCACCGGCGCGAGGCGGCGGACACCTGCCGACGGTTGACCTCCAGCGATCCGGATGAGTTGTTCCGGGTGGTGCAGGAGTACTCCGCCGTGCACGACACGCTGCTGGCGATGACGCGGCACGCCTGAGCCGCGGCACTTGTTCTGGCTAGCGGTTGCGGCTGATACTGCCCGAACAAGCCAGTAACCGCGACCTGGGGAGCTGCCGTGCGCACTGACCGGTTCCGACCGGCCGCGCTGATGGTTGCGCTCGCGCTCGTCCTGCCCGTGGCCTGCGGCGGCGGTGACCACGCTGCCGTCCCGACAACCACCCCGAGCGTGGATCCCAACGCGGTCGTTATCGGCCACGCGGGCAGCCTGAACGCCCTGGTGCAGGACAAGCTCAGTGCCGCGATGGCGGCGCAGGGGATCACCATCCGCAGCGATCCGGGGGCCTCGCTGGCTGTTGCGCAGAAGGTCAAGGACGGCACGCCGACCGATCTGTATGCCACTGCGGACGCCAACACCAACGAAGTGCTGATGGGTGCGCCCAACGGCAACAGGATCCGCTGGTTTGCCACCTTCGCCAGCAACGCCGTGGTGGTCGCCTATAGCCCGCTCAGCCCGAAGCTGGCGGACTTCCAGAAGGCGAAGGCGGGCACGACCGCGTGGTACGCGCCGTTGGAGCGCAAGGGTGTGCGGGTCACCCGCAGCGATCCGGATACAGACCCCGGTGGCTATTACACCGTGATGGTGGCTCAGCTCGCCGGGTTGGACGCCAAGGACAAGGG
>DASXPS010000182.1 GCA_036493475.1 Sporichthyaceae bacterium
GGCCGCCACCTCACCGCAGAACTGGCTGGGCGGGTTGTTGCGGCTCACCCCGGGTGAGGCCAAACGCCGGGTGCGGGTCGCGGAGGCGTTGACCAACCGCTACCGGGACACCGCCTCGGCCCTCGCCGAGGGACTGGTCGAGGAGGATCAGGCCGCGGTGATCGCCACCCTGATCGACGGACTGCCCGATTGCGCCACCCACGAGCAGCGCAGCCGGGCCGAGGCGTTCCTGCTGGCGCAGTCCCGGGTGCTGGATGCCGACGGGTTGCGTGGGTTGGGCAAGAAGATGCACGACGTGATCGACCCCGACGGCACCCTGGAACGCGAGCGCGAGGCCAAGGACAAGCGGGCCGCGCACTTCCGCAACCACGGCGATGGGACCCAGACGTTCAACTGGCGCGACACCGATGAGGTGATGGCCAAGCTCAAGGCCGCCCTCGACCCGTTGGCCGCGCCCCGACCCGCGGAGAACGGTGAGGCGGACCCCGTCCCGCGTCCCGGTGCCAGGCGCACCACCTGATCCCGTGGGAAGAGGGGGGTCTCACGGACCTGGACAACATGGTGTTGCTGTGCGACCACCACCACGACACGATCCACCACCACGACTGGGAAGCCGAATTCGGCAAAGACGGACACCCCACAAGTGATCCCACCACCATGGATCGATCAGAGCCGAACACCACGGCGCAACCACTACTGGCGCCACCGCCCCTTGAATACTTTTGAACCAAGTCACGCCGGCCACCTGTTTGGTCAGGTCGTTACCGACGGCGCGCCAGCTCCTCCTTCTCGGCGGCGGCCGCAGCTTCCTCCGGAGTTTCTGCGGGCTGCTTGCCCAACTCCCCTTCGCACCAGCCACCGCCGGTCGCATTGCCCACGAGGTGGCACTTGAACGTCTTGAAGCCGGAGATCGCGAAAGTCTGGCCGGGATCGTCCTCGCCGCCGCGGCACGAGGCGATCTGGCGCGCGTCCCGGTCGATGACCAGCGTGGTTGTCTTGCCCACGTCGGGAAGGCCGAGCTTCACCTCAGTCGCGACGGTCTTGGTACCGAGGTCGCAGCGGTACTTGGCGATGACGACGTCGGCGCTGGACCCGGGTTGCAAGTGGAACGGAATCTTGTAGGTACCGCGGAGGTACTGTTTGCCGTTCCCGTTCTCGTCCTCACGCAGGCCCACGGAGTTGCCGCGGTCGTCGAGAAATTCCACCGTCGGCCGAGTTTTCAGGATGCAAGTTCCCGGACCGTTATTGGTGAATCGCACAACCAGGGATCGTTCGCCGGTCGCGCCACCGTCGGAATCATCCCCGAAGCTCACGTCAACGTCGTTGGGTGCACACGCCGATTCCTTAGCTTGCGCCGTCGCTACGGCGCTCGGTGCATCCGTCGGGGAGGCTGTCGCAGTTGGGGCAGGGGATGCAGTGGACGCCTGTTGCCCGACTGACTCTGTGGAGCCGGAGCCGCAGGAGGCCAGCGCCGTGATCAACGCAGCGGCCGGGATCAGACCTACGACGGTGCGGTTGATGCCCACGGGACGCTCTCACCTGATGTGTAGGACTGGGTCGGACCTCGTTGCTAGGTTGCCGGCCCGCGCCGTGACCACGCGAACGATCGCCGAAAGATCGGTCGAACAGCCGAGGCGCGGCCGCTCGACAAAACGGGTCGCGGTTTCCCCCAAACGGGCTGTTCGTTGTGGGTCGCGCGGGGTAGTGCCGGTGGGGTGATCAACGCATGCCCGCCGCTTGTCTTATTCGCCGTGATTTCCCTACTGCTCAGCGGATGTGCAGGCCGGATGACCGCGACGTCCGCGGCGGCGAGCGGGCCGCCGGCCATCACCGTCACCCCGCGCGACGGCGCAAAGAACGTGGCGCCGAACCAGAAGGTGACGGTCACGGCCACCGCCGCATCACTGAGCGAGGTGCGGGTGACCGACACCGACGGCCATGAGATGGCGGGTGGGCTGGATCCCGGTCACACGATCTGGACCTCGTCGGCACCGGTACGGGTGGGGGCACGGTACGAGGTGCACGCCTGGGGTGCCGGTGCGGACGGCAAGCAGGTCGAGCAGACCGCATCGTTCGCCACCGAGGACATCAAACACTCGAGCACCCTGCAGGCCACCACGATCCTGCCGAAGGACGGGGCCACCGTCGGCGTCGCGCAGCCGATCGTCGTCGGTTTCGATCAGCCCGTCGCCGACCGCGCGCTCGTCCAGGCAGCGCTGAGCGTGCAGACCGCGCCGTACGTGGCCGGCGCCTGGCATTGGATCGACAACCAATTCCTCGACTACCGCCCCGAGCAGTTCTGGCCGGCCGGGACCAGGGTCACCCTCGACGTGCGCACCGCCGGGATCAAGGCCGGCGACGGCGTCGTCGGCGGGTCGGACCAAACCTCGCACTTCACCGTCGGCCGCAGCCAGGTGCTGCGGGTGGACACCCGGACGCACAAGCTCGTCGTGGAGCGCGACGGCCGTCAGATCAAGTCCTTCGACGTGTCGACCGGAAAGCCGGGCTGGGAGACCCGCAACGGCACCGAGGTGATGATGGACAAGGTCGGCAAGAAGCATTGGACGAACGATCAGATCGACGCGCCGGAGAAGTACTCGCTGCACTCCAAGTACGCCATCCGCATCACCGACAGCGGCGAGTTCGTGCACGACGCCCCGTGGGCCACCGGATCCATCGGCGACGCCAACACCAGCCACGGCTGCGTCGGGCTCAAGCCCGAGGACGCGAAATGGGTCTGGCAGAACAGTCTGCTCGGTGACCCGGTGGTGATCACCGGTTCGGCCAAGGACGGCCAGGACGTCTACAACCGCTACGACGACTGGAACATCCCGTGGTCGACGTGGTCCCGCGGCAACGCCGCCCAATAGGCGAGGGCGATGCCGACCAGCAGGCGTGAGCCGGGCCACACCGCCCGCGGCGCTAATCTCGCGGCATGCCGGATCGCCTCGAACTGCTACCCGCCGTTGACGTCGCGGACGGCCAGGCCGTGCGCCTGGTGCAGGGTGCGGCCGGTTCGGAGACCTCCTACGGCGACCCGATCGCGGCGGCGTTGGCCTGGCAAGCCGCGGGGGCGCAGTGGATCCACCTGGTGGATCTGGACGCCGCGTTCGGCCGGGGATCGAACCGGGAGTTGCTGCACGAGGTGGTTGCCAAGCTCGACGTGAAGGTCGAGATGAGCGGGGGCATCCGCGACGACGCGTCGTTGGAGGCGGCGATGGCCACCGGGTGCGCCCGGGTGAACATCGGCACCGCGGCGTTGGAGAACCCCGCGTGGTGCGCCGCGGCGATCGCCAGATGGGGCGACCGGGTGGCCGTCGGGTTGGACGTACGCGGCACCACGCTGGCGGCTCGCGGCTGGACCAAGGAGGGCGGCGACATCTGGGAGGTGCTCGCCCGCCTGGACGCCGAGGGCTGTGCCCGTTACGTGGTCACCGACGTGACCAAGGACGGCACGCTGCGCGGGCCGAACCTGGACCTGCTGCGCGAGGTGTGCGCCCGCACCGACCGTCCGGTGGTGGCCTCCGGTGGTGTGTCCAGCCTGGACGACCTGCGCGCCATCGCGTCGCTGGTGCCGCTGGGTGTGGAGGGCGCCATCGTCGGCAAAGCCCTGTACGCCCGCGCGTTCACCCTCCAGGAGGCACTGGCCGCGGTGTCCTGAGCGAACCCCGCGGCCAGTAAGTCACCTCACCCGCCGTAGAAGGCGTAACCGTTGGTGGCCACGGCGCCACCGGCCAGGGTGCTGAACGAGCCGAACAGCCCGACCAACCCGGACGGCAGGGTCGTGATCGCGTAGACCCGAGCGTTCGGGTCGGGGTTGAACAGGTCGGCCGTCCCGTCGTCGGTGGACAACTGTGCCGCGTACGCTCGGGCCGCGCCGCCGATCATGGTGAAGTCGCCACCGGCGAACACCTTCGTCCCCAGCAGCGCGAGGGTACGAACGAGGTCGTTTGCCTGCGGGTCCCAGCCGGTGAAGGTGCCGGTGCCGCGGTCGATCCCGGCTCCATTCAAGCAGGGCGAGCCGGCGGCGCTGGTGAACTTCCCGCCGACGAACACCGTCGTGGAGTCCAGGGCGAGGGCGTACACCGGCCCATTCGTGCCCTGCGGGTTCCACCCGGTGTCGGTGCCCGAGCCGGTGGCGATCGCGGCCAGGTTCGTGTGCGAGGTCGTACCGACCTTGGTGAACTCACCACCGATGTAGACGGTGCTGCTGTCCACGGCGATGGCCCGCACGATGGTGCCGGTGACATTCGGGTTCCATGAGGTCACCGCCCCGGTGTTGTCCACCGCGGCCAGGTTGTTGCGGGTCGACGTGCCGACCTGGCCGAACGCGCCGCCGACGTAGATGGTGCTGCCGGCCACCTGCAACGCGTGCACCTTGCCGTCGGTGCCCGGGTTCCAGGTGGTCAGTGCGGCGGTGGTGGTGTCGAACGCAGCGAGGCTCTTGCGAGCAGTCGCGCCGGAGTTCGCGAAGTCACCACCGGCGTAGAGCACGCCGCCGGCCGTGGCCAGTGCCCGCACCGCACCGTCGGTGCCGGACGGCGCCCACGTGGTGAACGTGCCGTCCTGCTTCAGTTCGGCGATGTGGTTGCGGGTGGTGCCGCCGAGGACCTGGTAGTCACCGCCGACGTAGATCGACGGCGTCCCGGGGGACGGGGCGAACCGCGCCAGGGAGCGCACGGTCTGCCCGGCGTTCGGGTCCCAGTTGTTCACCGAGGGTGCGGTCGCGCTCGGCGCGGTGATGTGGGCCAGGCGGTGCCGGACGGTGCCGCCGATCGAGGTGAAGCTGCCGCCCAGATACACCCCGGAGTCGGCGACCAGGATGGACAGCACCTGACCGTTGTCCACCTGCGGCTTCCACTGCGTGTTCGGGCTGCTGGTCACCGCGGTACCGGCGCCATTGTCCTTGTTGGTGCGCACGCCGCTGACCGTCGTGGTGGCGATGCCGTACTCCACCAAACCCTTCAAACCGGTGGTGGCCGGATTGGTCAGCGCGGTGAAGTTGCCCGCCAGATAGACCTGGTTGGTCAGCAGGGGATAGGAGATCGCCGTGACCGGGCCATTGGGACCGGGGTTCCAGCCGCCGATGACCGGGTTGATGTTCGGCACGGTGCCCAGCGCGAACGCTGCGGCGTTGGACCTGGCCACACCGGTGGTGCTGCCCGGCAGATACACCGTGTCGAAGGTGCCGCCGACGATCAGCTCCGGGAAGAGCACGGTGGCCACGTTCCAGGCCAGCGCCTTGACCTCCGGGTTGGAGCAGGTGGCTCCGCCGCAGTCCACGCCACCGGGGTTGTTGCTCGCGCTGAGTGCCAGCGGAGTGTTGGCGGTCTGCGCTTGGGCGAGGGTCACCGTGGCCAACCGCGGTGCCGACGTCGCGCCCAGATGGGTGAACGCGCCGCCGACGAAGAAATTGACCGCCGAGGTGGTGGTGGCGGCCACCGTCGAGTCGTCCACGATCGCGTTGACCGCCCCGTCGAGTTGGTCGCCGGGCGCCGAGGGCAGGCCGGTGGGGTCGAGGAACATCAGGTTCTGCACGGCGCCGTCGGCGAACGCGCCACCCACGGCCAGGATGTCGACGTTGCTGGTCCCGTCCGGGAGCTTGACGCTGCGCTTGAGGTAGTCCAGCGCCCGCACCTCACCGGTCAACCCCGAACGGCAGTAGCTGTTGTCCAGCGTGCCGTCGAACTTGATGTGCGCGATGGCCTTGCAGGCCAGGCCAACCGCCCCGGTGAAGCTGCCGCCGAGGAAGTAGCCCCCGGCGGTGTCCGGGGCCACCGCGTTCACCGTGCCACCGGACACCAGCCCGGCGAGCGAGGCGGTCAGCGGCGTCGGTGCGGTCGGGGTGGCGGGCACCGCGCCGCCGCCACCGACCCGCGGGCCGACGGTGTCGAAGTCACCGCCGATGTAGGTGCCGTTGGTGCTGGGCGTGCCGGCGAACACCGGGCCATCGGGGATCAGGTTCGGCAGCACCGGCAGCAATGCGTTGGCCAGCACGACCCCGGTCACCGGGGTGGTCTGCGTGTCCTGCCCGTCCAGGTTGGACGCGGTGATCACGACGTTCAGCGTGGAACCGATGTCGCCATGGCCGACGGTGTACGTCGCCGCGGTGGCACCACCGATCGGGTCGCAGTGCTGGCCCGAGCTGTCGCAACGCTGCCACTGGTAGCTGAAGCCGGCGGCGTCGGCGTACTTCCAGTCGTTGAGGTCAAGGGCGGTGTTCAGCCGGTCGCCCTCGAACACGGTCTGACCGGTGGCCGCGGTCACGCCGCTGTACACCTGCGGCAGGGTGGTGTTCTGCGGGGCCGGCGGGATGAACCAACC
Source organism: Sporichthyaceae bacterium (assembly GCA_036493475.1). Classification (NCBI taxonomy): domain Bacteria; kingdom Bacillati; phylum Actinomycetota; class Actinomycetes; order Sporichthyales; family Sporichthyaceae; species Sporichthyaceae bacterium. Next base: position 6,325 of record DASXPS010000182.1, read on the forward strand.
GGCGCTGAGTGCGACACCGGCCACCGGGTTGAGGTTGTGCGCAGTGACCCGCACCTTGAGCTGGTGGTCGATGTCGGCATTCCCGGTCGTGTAGCTGGTGCCGGTGGCACCGCTGATCGGGACGCATCCGGTGAGGTCCACCGGCTCAACCTCGGGGCAGCGGAACCACTGTCGGTCGTAGCTGTCCACGCCGTTGTCCCAGGTGCCGTCGTTCTCGGTGAGCTGCTTCCCGGAGCCGTGCAAACCGGCGATTATCGGCAGGGCAATGTTGACCGGTGCCGGCGGCGGGGTGACCTTGTTGGTCAGCGGGGAGACGCCGGGGGTACTGCCGTCCGGGTTGCTGCCGTTCACCGTGTAGCGCAGCTGCGTGTTCAGGTCGGCCGGAGTCACCTTGTAGGTGGTTGTGGTCGCGCCGTAAATCTCGAAACAGGACGCGGCGCCGAAGGCGCAGCGCTGCCACTGGCGGGCGAGGGTCGGGGTGTTCGGCGCGCCGGGCGTCCAGGTGCCATCCACACCGGTCAGCGTCACGCCTTGGTACGCGTTGCCGCTGATGGACGGAGCAGCGGTGTTGACCGGCTTGAACACGCAGAAGTACGAGGAGAGCGGCAGCGCGCCCTTGCTGACGGTGGTGCCGTCCGGGCAGGTGATGGTGCCGGACTTGGCGGTGACCGGCGGGGTATTACCGGTGCCCTGCCAGGTGGCGCTGCGGGCGAAGGACTTGAACCCGGCGGGCAAGGTGCCCTTCAGGCCGATGGTGGCCAGGCACCCAGTGGCCGCGATGTTGGCGGTGTCCACCCACACGTGGCCGGGCGTGTCCGACTTGGCGGTGGGATCGAAGCCGAGGTACATCCGCTGGCCGGTCAGGTGTGCCTCGGGCAGCAGCGCGAGTGCCGGGCAGGTGGTGGAGGCGGGGTTGAGGCCGGTCTGGTCCACCTGCACCGGCTCGGAGGCCAGCAGGTGCATCGAGCCGCCTTCGGTGGCCGAGGCGGTCGCGAATTCGTTGCTGCAGAAGCCCTTGGCCGAGGTGCAGTACTCGAACGAGATGGCCCCCGGCGTCTGGGCGATGCCACCCACCGGGGTGCCGCCGAGCGCCGTGGTGTAGGCGAAGTGGTCGGAGCGGCCGATCGAGGAGTAGTTGTACTGCGTGCCGTTGCCGCTGGTGCCGCCCGGCGTGCTGGTAGCGAAGTGATAACTGATCGGTGCCTTGGTGGAGGAGAGCCGGTAGCTGGCGAGGCCCAGCAAGGAACTGACCTGATCGAACGTGGTGCCCGCCTTGAACAGGGTCGTGTCGACCGTGGTGTCGGTCGCCGTGGAGGAGGTGATGTAGCTGGCCGGGGCCTTGCTGGTCTTCGTCTCATAGCCGACATTGATCGCGTTGCTGAGGAACTGGCCCTGCACGTCCAACGGCAGCGTCCCGGTGAACGGAAGCCGCGCGATCTGCTGGGACAACGTCGACTGGGCGATGGCGCTGGTGTTGATGTTCACGTTGAACAGCGCGCAGACGTCCTCGCCGGTGTGGCCGTCGACGTCGAGGAAGGTCGGCAGGCCGAGGAAGCCGGGGGTGTCCCGCACCACCGGGGCCCCGCCGCCCGGCGGGTAGTAGGTGGTGTGCCAGTTCATCTTCAGCAACGACAGCAGGGTCTGCGCCAGCGTGAGGTAGGGGGCCAGAGCGGCCGCGCCACCGGGCAGGGTGAACGGGGTCAGCAGCTTGGTGAAGGCGTTGGTGTAGAAGGTCTGCAGCGCGTTGGAGATGCCCGCGTCGAGTTGCGCCAGCGTGGGCGCCAGCGGCCCGAAGATCGCCGGGTTCAGTTTTCCGATGTCGGGCAGGATCGCGGTCAGCGCACCGAGCGTCGAGCAGGTGGGCGTGGACACCCGCGAGGCCAGGGTGAGCGCCTGGGTCAGGCCGACGCCGGCCAGCGAGCCAAGCTCGGCGGTCGCGGCGCCCTGCAGGGCGGTCAGCGCACCGGCCGGGTCGCTGGGTGCGCCCTGGACGATGGTAGTGACCGTGCCCGCGAAGGTCTGCGCGTTCGCGGTCAGCGCGGCGACGGCGGCCTGCGCGGCGGCGAGGCTGTCCTGGACGTTTTTCGCGTTGCGGTTGATGGCGTCGGTGAGCGGTCCGGTGATGTGGTCATCGGCGTGCGCCGAACCGACCAACCCCAGCGGCTGCAGCAGACCGCTCACCATCAGCACCGCGCTGCCCAGAGCGATGGCGAGGCGCCGCCGACGGCGCCGCGGAGCGGGTTTCCCGGTTTGCGGGTTTTCGTGACGCGCCATCAGGAACCCCTCAGCGAATGGCCGGCATAGTGCCGGCCGCGGAAGGGTAGGCCTGCTCCCGGGGAACTCCTAGGAAGTTCACCCGATCCAGCGACCCGAACCGGACCAGAAGCCGCACAAGCCGCTCGGTAGGCTGAGGGCAATGTCCCGTCGATGCGTATCCGCCCTGGTCGAGAGGTATTTGTGAGCGTTGCCGTGCGGGTCATCCCGTGTCTTGACGTGGATGCCGGGCGGGTGGTCAAGGGCGTCAACTTCCGCAATCTGCGTGACGCCGGCGACCCGGTGGAGTTGGCCAAGCGCTACGACGCCGAAGGTGCGGACGAGCTCACCTTCCTCGACATCACCGCCTCATCCGGGTCCCGGGAGACGACCTACGAGGTGGTCTCCCGCACCGCCGAGCAGGTGTTCATCCCGCTCACCGTCGGCGGCGGGGTGCGCAGCGCGTCAGACGTGGACAAGTTGCTGCGCGCCGGGGCGGACAAGGTCGGGGTGAACACCGCGGCCATCGCCCGGCCGGAGTTGATCGCGGAGATCGCCGACCGGTTCGGCAACCAGGTACTGGTGCTGTCCATCGACGCGCGCCGGGTGCCGCGCGGGGAGACGCCCACCCCGTCCGGTTTCGAGGTCACCACCCACGGCGGGCGGCGGGGCACCGGCATCGATGCCGTCGAATGGTGCAGGCGCGGTTGTGAGCTGGGTGCCGGGGAGATCCTGCTGAACTCCATGGACGCCGACGGCACCAAGGACGGCTATGACCTACAGATGCTGCGTCAGGTCCGCGAAGTCGTCACCGTGCCGGTGATCGCCAGCGGGGGAGCAGGCCGGGTCGCCGACTTCGCCCCGGCCGTCGACTGCGGGGCGGACGCGGTGCTCGCGGCCAGCGTCTTCCACTTCGGCGACCTGAGGATCGGTCAGGTCAAGGACGCCCTGCGGGCGGCGGGCCACCCGGTCCGGTAGCGCGCCAGCGCTACCGGACGCGCGCGGAGCGCGCAATATGCACGGCGGTGACCCGCGCCGTCAGGTGCCGGTGGAGAAGCGGGGGAAGGCGTCGCCGACCTCGGCAGCCAACTCCAGGTACGCGTGGTAGGCCGGTTTGCTCATCCGGGCCAGGTCGATCTGACCGCCCTCGGCCAGGTGCGGGTCGTAGGGCACAGCCACCACGGCGCGGGTGCGCTTGGCGAAGTGTCCGACAATCTCGTCCAGGTGCACCGCGTCGGCCTTCGGACGGACAGAGGTGATCACGGTGACCGAGTCCCGGGCCAGGTCCTTGTAGGAGTGCGCCTCCAGCCAGTCCAGCGTGGCCGACGCGCTGCGCGCACCGTCCAGGCTGGCCGAGGACACGATGACCACCTGATGCGCCTTGGCCAGCACGCCGACCATCGCGGAGTGCAACAAGCCGGTGCCGCAGTCGGTGAGCACCAGGTTGTAGAACTTCTCCAGGATGTCGGAGATCACCCGGTAGTCGGACTCGGAGAAGGCCATCGAGGCCAGCGGGTCGGATTCCGAGCAGAGCACCTCGAGGCGGGATTCGGCCTGCGCGGTGTACTCGCGCACCGCGGAGTACCGATCCAGCTGGTTGCTGCGGCGCACGAAGTCGCGCACCGTGTGCGTGTTCTGCCCGGCGACGATCTTGTCGCCCAGCGTGCCGCGGTCCGGGTTTGCGTCCACCGCGACGACCCGGTCCCCGCGCAGCGAGGCGTACATGGAACCCAGCGCGGCCGCCGTGGTGGTCTTGCCGACGCCGCCCTTGAGGCTGATCACGGCGAGCTTGTGGCAGCCGGTGATCGGCGTGCGCACCCGCTCCTCGAACACCATCTCGCGCAGTTCCTTGCCTGACGGCCCGAGATTGACCACGCCGCCGGTGGCGGACAGCAGACCCTTGCGCCAGCCCTTGCCCGCCGGCTTGCGCCGCTGCTTGAGCACGTTTTCCGCGGTCAGGTCGTCCGCGGTCAACCCGGAGGGTTCCAGGCGCGGCCTCAGCCTCTCGACCCGAGCGACAGTGGACGCGGGCGCATTGTGTGTGGGCAGGGAGATGTCTCCGGTCGCGGTCCGCTCGTCGTAAACGCGGAATGGGTTGTCGCCGGTTGGGTCGTCCGAGGGACGGGGAGCGGCGGCCTTCTTGGCGGGCTTGCCCGATTCTGCTGCGGCCGGCGGCACCGCGCCGCCGGTTTCGGTTACTGCCGAGGGGTGTCCGCTCGCGCTGTCCGTCACACCGGACAGCCCGCCGCCGGTACCGGGCTTCGGGAAGCCGTGGAACTTGCGCGGCTCGGGGTCGTCCACGCCGCCGGCCAGCGAGCCGGGTGGGAACGGCGACGCACTCGGGTCGCCGGGCCGGAACGCGTCGAAGTCGATCGACGGCATGCCGCCCTTGGCCTGGGCCGCGGCGTCCTCGGGGAGGTGCTCGTCCGACATGCCCAGCTGCCCGTAGATCCAGCTGCGCGGCGGGAGGTCGGCGTCCTTGGATTGCTCACCGCTGGGTTCGCGGGGCGCCGGCGGCGTGGTGCCGTTGGCCGCGCCGCCCTCCGGACGCGTCGGGGACTCGGCCGGGGTAACCCGGACGGAGTCCTTCTCGTCGCCGGACTGACTCACGGCGATCCCCCCCTCGGTGGGGTCCAAAAGACCGGTTCGCTTCGATGTGGTGCTGAGCGAATCGTCCCACGTCGGATCCCACTCGGTAGGCGGCTCGACCGGATGGCTGGTGTTCGTCACCATTGACCTCCCCCGTTCGGGCGTTTACCGGGCGTTAGGTTTTGTGCCTCCTCGACCGGGCGAATGGTGGCAACTCTAGACAACCGCGACGATTCGGGCCGGATTCGACGCGATCGGCGCGCGCTGAATAAACAGTGGCTTGTACCCACGTGCGGGGGAGAATTCACGTCATGTCCGCTCCTGCCATCCCCGTCTCCGACCTGGATCCGGCCATCGCCACCCGGCTCAAGCGTGATGCGAACGGCCTGATCGCGGCCATCGCCCAGCAATGGGACACCGGCGAGGTGCTGATGCTGGGCTGGATGGACGACGAGGCGCTGCACCGCACGCTCACCTCCGGCCGGGTCACCTACTTCAGCCGCAGCCGGCAGTCGTACTGGGTGAAGGGGGAGACTTCCGGGCACCGGCAGTGGGTGCGGTCGGTGACCCTGGACTGTGACGGGGACGCGTTGTTGATTCAGGTCGACCAGGAGGGCCCGGCCTGCCACACCGGTACCCGCACGTGTTTCGACGACGGCGCGCTGCCGGCGGTCACGTTGGACGGCCGGACAGCGCCGCATGATGTCGAGGCCTCCGGCCCGACAATGGCCCCATGACCGCGACCGACGGCACGCTGACCCCCGACCTGGACCGGTTTCGGGAGTTGGCCGCCGGTCGCCGGGTGATCCCGGTGGCCCGCCGACTGCTCGCCGACGGGGAGACGCCGGTCGGGCTCTACCGCAAGTTGGCGGGCGAACGCCCGGGCACCTTCTTGCTGGAGTCCGCCGAACACGGCCGGGTGTGGGGGCGTTATTCCTTCGTCGGGGTGCGCAGCCCGGCCATGCTCACCGAGCAGGACGGGGCCGCGCGCTGGATCGGTACCCCGCCGGTCGGCGTGCCCACCGAGGGCGACCCGTTGCAGGCGCTGCGGAACACGGTGGAGTGGCTGCACACCGAGCCGTTGGACTCCGCGGGGCTGCCGCCACTGACCGGGGGGATGGTCGGGTTCATCGGCTACGACGCGGTGCGCCGGCTGGAACGGCTGCCCGACAAGGCCGTCGATGACCTGCAGTTGCCCGAGCTGGCGATGATGCTGGCCACCGACCTCGCAGTGCTCGACCACGAGGACGGCTCGGTGATCCTCATCGCGAACGCGGTGAACTGGGACGGCTCCGACGCCGGGGTGGACGCGGCCTACCACGCCGCGGCAGCCCGGCTGGAGGTGATGACCGCCGACCTGGCCCGTCCGGACGCACCCACCGCGGCAGTGTTCGACGACGGGGTGGTGCCCGAATACACCTGCGGGACGTCCCGCGAGGACTACATGGCGGCGGTGCGGTCCGCGGTCGAGGAGATCTACGCCGGCGAGGCGTTCCAGATCGTCGTCTCGCAGCGCTTCGCGATGCCCACCGCGGCCAGCGCGTTGAACATCTACCGGGTGCTGCGGCTGTCCAACCCCAGCCCCTATCTCTATCTGCTGCGCTTCCCGGGCCCGGACGGCACGACTGATGGTGGGTTCGACGTGATCGGGTCCAGCCCGGAGGCGCTGGTGAAGGTCAACGCGGGCCGAGCCATGCTGCACCCGATCGCCGGCACCCGGCCGCGCGGTGCGAACCCGGAGGTCGACGCGGCGCTGGCCGCGGATCTGTTGGCCGATCCCAAGGAACGCGCCGAGCACCTGATGTTGGTCGATCTCGGCCGCAATGACCTGGGCCGGGTCTGCGCGCCGGGCAGCGTCGAGGTCGTCGACTTCATGTCCATCGAGCGGTACTCCCACGTCATGCACATCGTGTCCACGGTGGTCGGCAAGCTCGCGCCGGGAAGGTCCGCATTCGACGTACTGGCAGCGTGTTTCCCTGCGGGCACGCTGTCCGGGGCGCCCAAGCCACGGGCGATGGAAATCATCGAGGAACTCGAACCGACCCGGCGCGGTCTGTACGGCGGGGTCGTCGGATATTTGGATTTCGCCGGCGAGTTGGACACCGCCATCGCCATCCGCACCGCGTTGCTGCGCGGCGGGGTGGCCTACGTCCAGGCCGGTGCGGGCATCGTGGCCGACTCCGACCCGGCCACCGAGGACCAGGAATGCCGCAACAAGGCGGCTGCGGTGCTGCGTGCGATTGCCGTCGCCGCGACGTTGCGTGCCGCCCGCTGACATGGCTGTGCCGCCCGGTTCACCGCCCCCGACCGACCGGACGAACGGCCGTCGCGAATTGGTGGCGGCGTTGTCCGGGTGCGTGCTCGGTGCCGGCCTCGTGCTGTTCGCGGCGGATCGGCCGTGGGTGCATGCCCGGGCCGTGCAGGGTTCCTTGCAGGTGCCGCTATCGGTGCGTGGCGGGTCATTGCAGCCGATCACCCCGGCGTTCGCGGTGGTCGGGTTGGCCGGGGCGTTGGGGCTGGTGGCCACCCGCGGTGTGCTGCGTCAATTGATCGGCGTGTTGGTATGCGCGGGCGGGGTGGTGGCGGCGGTGGCCGCACTTGGTTCGGTGCATCCCGGCGCGCCGGAACTGGCGGATCGCGCGGGTGCCGCGTTGGGCACGGCCTCGGGTACCGCGAGCGCTATCGGGCACACCGGGTGGGGATGGGTAGCCGTGCTCGGGTCGGTGGTGTTCGCGCTGGCCGGCGCGGCAGCGGCGGTGCGCGGCCCGCGTTGGCCCGGTATGTCCGCGCGTTACGAGAGCCCCGTTGCGGCTGCGCCGCGCGCCGCGACGGTGGAGGATTCGACATTGGAGCAGTGGCGGGCGTTGGACCGCGGTGAGGATCCGACGTTGTGAGGCCGCGCACGGGCCTTCATCGACGGCGGGCTACGATGCGGCGAACATCACGTCGACCCGTCCCGTATCCCGCGGTCGACCCACTTGTTCGGCGATGATTGGAATGCACTCCGTGTCGGTGCTCGACGAGATTCTGTCCGGGGTTCGGGCAGACCTTGCTGAGCGTCAAGCGGCCGTCCCGTTGGATGTGCTGAAGGAACGGGCGCAGCGCGCGCCCGCCCCCCGCGACACGGTGTCCCGACTGCGCGGACCCGGCGTCAGTGTGATCGCCGAGGTCAAACGGTCCAGTCCGTCGGCCGGCTCATTGGCCACGATCTCCGACCCCGCCGCGTTGGCGGGGGCGTACGAGTCCGGTGGCGCCGGGGTGATCAGTGTGCTCACCGAGAAGCGACGCTTCGGTGGCACGCTGGAGGACCTGAGCGCGGTGCGCGCGGCGGTGGACATCCCGGTGCTGCGCAAGGACTTTTTGGTCACCAGCTACCAGTTGTGGGAGGCCCGCGCGTACGGCGCCGACGTGGTGCTGCTGATCGTTGCCGCGCTGGAGCAGAACGCGTTGATCTCGCTGATCGAGCGGGCCGAGTCCATGGGTATGACCCCGCTGGTCGAGGTGCACGACGAGGAAGAGGCCCGGCGCGCGATGGACGCGGGGGCCCGGGTTATTGGGGTCAACGCGCGCAACCTGAAGACGCTGGAGGTGGACCGCGCCACGTTCGGCCGGGTCGCCCCGCTGTTGCCGTCATCCTGTGTGCGCGTCGCCGAGTCCGGGGTGCGCGGCCCGCACGACGTGATCGAGTACGGCCGGCAGGGTGCGGACGCGGTGTTGGTCGGGGAGACGTTGGTCACCGGCAAGGATCCACGCACCGCGGTCGCCGACATGGTCGCGGCGGGTGCCCATCCGGCTCTGCAGCGAGACCCGCGCTGTGGCTGACATGGCCGTCGTTCCCGACGTTCATGGCAAGTTCGGCGAGTACGGCGGGCGGTTCGTGCCCGAGGCGCTGATGGCCGCGCTGGACCAACTCACCGCGGAATTCCATGCCGCGCAAGCCGATCCGAACTTCCGGGGCGAGCTCAACGCGCTGTTGTCCAGCTACACCGGTCGACCCTCGCCGATCACCGAGGTGCCGCGATTCGCCGCGCACGCAGGGAATGCGCGGGTGCTGCTCAAGCGTGAGGACCTCAACCACACCGGCTCGCACAAGATCAACAACGTGTTGGGTCAGGCGCTGCTCACCCGTCGGATGGGCAAGACGCGGGTCATCGCGGAGACCGGTGCCGGGCAGCACGGCGTGGCCACCGCCACCGCGGCCGCACTGCTGGGCCTGGACTGCGTGGTGTACATGGGCGAGGAGGACACCCGCCGTCAGGCACTGAACGTGGCCCGGATGGAACTGCTGGGTGCCGAGGTGATCCCGGTGACCACCGGTAGTCGCACCCTCAAGGACGCCATCAACGAGGCCATGCGCGACTGGGTGACCAACGTCGAGCACACCCACTATCTGCTGGGCACGGTGGCCGGCCCGCACCCCTTCCCGCTGATGGTGCGCGAGTTCCACCGGGTGATCGGACAGGAGGCGCGGGCCCAGGTGCTGGAGCTGACCGGCGCCCTGCCCGACGCGATCTGCGCCTGCGTGGGTGGCGGGTCCAACGCGATCGGCATCTTCTACGACTTCATCCCGGACGCCTCCGTGCGCCTGTTCGGGTTCGAGGCCGGCGGCGACGGGGTGGACACTGCTCGGCACGCGGCCACCATCACCGGGGGAGCGCCCGGGGTCCTGCACGGCGCGCGGTCCTACCTACTGCAGGACGACGAGGGGCAGACCATCGCGTCGCACTCGATCTCCGCGGGATTGGACTATCCCGGCGTGGGTCCCGAGCACGCGTGGCTCGCGGACACCGGGCGGGCCACCTATCGGGCGATCACCGATGCGCAGGCGATGGAGGCCTTCCGGCTGCTGTGCCGCACCGAGGGCATCATCCCGGCGATCGAGAGCGCGCACGCGCTGGCCGGTGTCCTGACGGTGGGTCAGGAATTGGGTCCGGATGCGGTGATCCTGGTGAACCTGTCCGGTCGAGGGGACAAGGACGTGGATACCGCTGCGAAGTGGTTCCGCTTGTGAGCGAGTTCCGAGCTCACGCTGGGCACAGTACGACCAGTCAGGTCGCGGCGGCGTACGAGCGCGCCGCCAAGGAGAACCGCGCCGTCCTGGTGGGTTATCTGCCCGCGGGCTTTCCGTCCCGGGACGGCTGCATCGCCGCGCTGACCGCGATGGTGCAGGCGGGCGTGGACGTGGTCGAGGTCGGCCTGCCCTACAGCGACCCGGTGCTGGACGGTCCGACCATTCAGCGGGCCGCCGATCAGGCGCTGGCCAACGGCACCCGCATCGCCGACGTGCTGGCCACTGTGGAGGCGGTCGCGGCGGCCGGCGCCGCCACCGTGGTGATGACCTACTGGAATCCGGTGCTGCGCTACGGCGTGGACCGCTTCGCCCGTGACCTGGCCGCGGCCGGCGGCGCCGGACTCATCACTCCCGACCTCACCCCGGACTCCGGCCCGGACTGGCTGGCTGCCTCTGACGCCCACGGCCTGGACCGCGTCTTCCTGGCCGCGCCGTCCACCTCCGACGAGCGTCTGCGGCTGACCGCCGATGCCTGTCGCGGCTTCATCTATGCCAGCTCGGTGATGGGCGTGACCGGTGCCCGCGCGCAGACCTCCTCGGCGGCCCCAACCCTGGTCGCCCGGCTGCGCGGGATCACCGACCTACCGATCGGCGTCGGCCTCGGGGTGTCCAATGGAGACCAGGCCGCCGAGGTCGGATCGTTCGCGGACGGCGTCATCGTCGGCTCGGCGTTCGTGCGCACCCTCTTGGACGCCCCGCACGTCGAGGCGGGCGTCGCCGCCGCGGCGGCGCTGGCCGCGGACCTCGCGGCCGGCGTGCGCCGCCGCTGAGCGGCGTCGTTCCCTCCGATCATTCATGAGCGCAGCGAGCACTCTCATACGTGAGGCGTCAGTTTTCGGCCGTTTCGCGGGGCAAAAGTGACGCCCCGCGTATGAGAGTGGTCGCACCAGGCTCTACGGCCGACCGGCACAGATCGGGGCACAGGTTGATCGGACCGGGTTGACAGCCGGAGTCATGGCCTCGGCGCTGGCCGTGGGTCGGCTACTACGAGATCCGCCAACGCAGTGCCGCAACCGGGAAGGCCTGGGGTGCCTGGCGCACCACCGTCCTGCGGGGCACGTCGCTGAAGGTGAAGCTCAAGGCCAAGCACCGCTACGGCTTCGAGGTACGAGCGCGGGACGGCGTCGGGAATGTCGGTGCCTGGAGCGCGGCGCGAACCACCGCAGTGCGGTAGCCGTTCCCGCACCCGGATCGAACGGATCTCTTGTAGGGGTCACGGTCTAGGGTTGCCGGGCCATGGTTCTCGCCTCCATCCCCAGCCCGTCGCAGGGTGTCTGGCACCTCGGCCCGTTCCCGATCCGTGGTTATGCGTTGTGCATCGTGGTCGGCATCATCGTGGCCATTGCGGTGGGCGAGAAACGTTTCGTCGCCCGCGGCGGAACGCCGGGCCAGGTCACTGATATCGCGTTCTGGGCGGTCCCGTTCGGCATCGTCGGCGGGCGGCTCTATCACGTGATCACCACCCCGGAGCCCTACTTTGGGCACCACGGTGATCCCGGCAAGGCGTTGGAGATCTGGAAGGGCGGCCTGGGTATCTGGGGCGCGGTCGCGCTGGGCGGATTGGGCGCCTGGATCGGCTGCAAGCGGATGGGGGTGCGGCTGGCCCCGCTGGCCGATGCCGTCTGTCCCGGGGTGGCGCTCGCCCAGGCCTGTGGCCGGTGGGGCAACTGGTTCAACCAGGAGTTGTACGGCCGACCCAGCCACCTGCCGTGGGCACTGCGCATCGACCCGGCGCACCGCCCGGACAATACCCCGGACATCGCCACCTACCACCCGACGTTCCTGTACGAGTCGCTGTGGTGTCTGGGCGTGGCTGCGGTGGTGCTGTGGGCGGACCGTCGGTACAACCTCGGGCACGGGCAGACCTTCTGGCTGTACGTCGCGACCTACACCGTCGGGCGGGGGTGGATCGAGGCGCTGCGGGTGGACACCGCCGAGCATGTGCTGGGTCTGCGGCTGAACGACTGGACCTCGATTGTGGTGTTCAGCTTCGCCGTCAGTTACATAGTGTGGTCACGCCGTCACCATCCGGCGCGGGAACTGTCGGTTTACCGCGATGGCCATGTCCTGGTGTCCGCTGCGCCGCCCGAGGTGGGGGAGCCCGAGCGGGCGGAGCCTTAAGCAGGGGAGCGCCCTCGGGCGGTGCGGTAGGCTTGGTGGACCGCCGCTGGGCCAGAGTTGTCCCGCAGATTTGTTCGGCCCTCGGCTACCGCCTTGGGCCTGCCACCCTCCGCGCACCACACGATGCGCCTTTGTGGGTACCACCGTCAGTGTCGACGTCATCCCGCCTGTTGCGGTAGCCCGCAGCGTCACCTTCCAAACCCGACGGGAGTCCCTGTGCCTGTTGGTCCGCCGGCGCCCCAAGGCCTGTACGACGGCCGCCACGAACACGACGCCTGCGGTGTCGCGTTCGTCGCGACGATGAGCGGCGTTGCGTCCTACGACATCGTCAGCAAGGCACTGACCGCGCTGCGCAACCTCGAGCATCGCGGCGCCGCCGGTTCCGACCCGGACTCCGGTGACGGCGCCGGCATCCTCACCCAGGTCCCGGACGCGTTCCTGCGCGCCTGCGTGGACTTCCCGTTGCCCGCCGCGGGCAGCTATGCCGTCGGTGCCGCGTTCCTCTCGCAGGACGCCGAGGAGCGCACCGCGGCCGAGGCCCGGATCGAACAGATCGCGGTCGACGAGGGTCTCAGCGTGCTCGGCTGGCGGGACGTCCCGATCACCCCGAGCCTGCTCGGCGCGGCGTCCGGGGCCACCGTGCCGGTCGTCCGCCAGGTGTTCGTGACCCCCGACGAGACCAGCCCCGCGACCGCCGCCTTCCGCCGCGGCGACACCGCGCTGGCGCTGGAACGTCAGGCTTTCGTGCTGCGCAAGCGCGCCGAGCGGGAGGCCGGGGTCTACTTCCCGAGCCTGTCCGCACGCACCCTGGTCTACAAGGGCATGCTGACCACCGGCCAGTTGGAGCCGTTCTACCCCGACCTGTCCGACCGTCGGTTCGCCACCGCGATCGCGCTGGTGCACTCCCGGTTCTCCACCAACACATTCCCGTCCTGGCCACTTGCCCACCCGTACCGCTACATCGCGCACAACGGCGAGATCAACACCGTGATGGGCAACCGCAACTGGATGCGGGCCCGCGAGTCGCAGCTGATCACCGAGGAGATCCCCGGCGACCTGGAGCGGTTGTTCCCCATCTGCACGGCCGGCGCCAGCGACTCGGCGAGCTTCGACGAGGTGCTCGAGCTGCTGCACCTGGGCGGGCGTTCGCTGCCGCACGCGGTGCTGATGATGATCCCGGAGGCCTGGGAGAACAACCCGGACATGGACCCGGCGCGCCGCGCCTTCTACGAGTTCCACGCCACGCTGATGGAGCCGTGGGACGGCCCGGCGTCGATCACCTTCACCGACGGCTCTCTGGTGGGTGCGGTACTGGACCGCAACGGCCTGCGGCCCTCCCGGTACTGGGTGACCGACGACGGCCTGGTCGTGATGGCCAGCGAGGTCGGTGTGCTCGACCTCGACCCGGCGCGCATCCTGCGCAAGGGCCGGCTGCAGCCCGGCCGCATGTTCCTCGTCGACACCCGCGAGGGCCGGATCGTCGAGGACGAGGAGATCAAGTCCGCACTGGCCGCCGAACGCCCGTACGACGAGTGGCTGCACGCCGGGCTCATCCACCTGGAGCAGCTGCCCGAGCGCGAGCATGTCGCCTACACCCACTCCTCTGTGACGCGGCGTCAGCAAACCTTCGGGTACACCGAGGAGGAGCTGCGCATCCTGCTCGCGCCGATGGCCCGCACCGGTGGCGAGGCGCTCGGGTCGATGGGCACCGACACCCCGATCGCGGTGTTGTCCGGCCGGCCGCGACTGCTGTTCGACTACTTCACCCAACTGTTCGCGCAGGTGACCAACCCACCCCTGGACGCGATTCGCGAGGAGCTGGTCACCTCGCTGTCCACCTCGATCGGCCCCGAGGTCAACGTGTTGACCTCGTCCGGGGCGCACTGTCGGCAGATCACGCTGCCGTTCCCGGTCATCGACAACGACGAGCTGGCCAAGCTCGTGCACATCAACGCCGACGGGGACAAGCCCGGCTTCAAGGCGGTCAACGTCACCGGCCTGTACGAGGTGGACGGCGGCGGTGCGGCACTGGCCGCGCGGCTGGACGCCATCTGTGCTGAGGTGTCCGAGGCCATCGCCGACGGCGCCCGGGTCATCGTGCTGTCCGACCGGCATTCCGACTCCGAGTTCGCACCGATCCCGTCGCTGCTGCTGACCGGCGCCGTGCATCACCACCTGATCCGGGAGAAGACCCGTACCCGGGTGGGGCTGGTGGTGGAGGCCGGTGACGTACGCGAGGTGCACCACGTCGCGCTGCTCGTGGGTTTCGGTGCCTCCGCGGTGAACCCCTATCTGGCAATGGAAACCGTCGAGGACATGGCCAACGCCGAGGTGCTGCTCGACATCGCACCCGAGAAGGCCGTGCGCAACTTGGTGAAGGCGCTCGGCAAGGGCGTGCTGAAGGTCATGTCGAAGATGGGCGTGTCGACCGTGGGCTCCTATCACGGCGCGCAGATCTTCGAGGCCATCGGTCTGTCGCAGGAACTCGTCGACAAGTACTTCACCGGCACCACCTCACAACTCGGCGGCATCGGTATCGACGTGGTCGCCGAGGAGGTGTTCCGCCGGCACCGCATCGCCTACCCACTGGGCGGTATCTCCGCCTCGCACCGCAAGTTGGCCATCGGCGGGGAGTACCAGTGGCGCCGCGAGGGCGAGCCGCACCTGTTCGACCCGGACACGGTGTTCCGGCTGCAGCACGCGACCCGGTCGCGGCGCTACGACATCTTCAAGCAGTACACGACCCGGGTGGACGACCAGGCCAAGCGGCTGATGACGCTGCGCGGGCTGTTCGCCCTCCGCGAGGGACTGCGCCCGCCGGTGCCGATCGACGAGGTCGAGCCGATCTCGGAGATCGTCAAGCGGTTCAACACCGGGGCGATGTCCTACGGCTCCATCTCCGGCGAGGCGCACGAGACGCTGGCCATCGCGATGAACTCCCTGGGTGGTCGCTCGAACACCGGCGAGGGCGGCGAGGATGCGGACCGGCTCTACGACCCGGCCCGGCGTTCAGCGGTCAAGCAGGTCGCCTCGGGTCGGTTCGGGGTCACCGCGGAGTACTTGACGAACTCCGACGACATCCAGATCAAGATGGCGCAGGGCGCCAAGCCCGGCGAGGGCGGCCAGTTGCCCGGCCATAAGGTCTACCCGTGGATCGCCAAGACCCGGTACTCCACGCCGGGCGTGGGGCTGATCTCCCCGCCGCCGCACCACGACATCTACTCGATCGAGGACCTCGCGCAGCTCATCCACGACCTGAAGAACGCCAACCCGGCCGCGCGTATCCACGTGAAGCTGGTCGCCGAGGTCGGGGTCGGCACCGTGGCCGCGGGGGTATCCAAGGCGCACGCCGATGTGGTGCTGATCTCCGGGCACGACGGCGGCACCGGTGCCTCGCCGTTGACCTCGCTGAAGCATGCGGGTGCGCCGTGGGAGCTCGGTCTGGCCGAGACCCAGCAGACGCTGCTGCTCAACGGCCTGCGCGACCGCATCGTGGTGCAGACCGACGGTCAGCTCAAGACCGGCCGCGACGTGATCATCGCCGCGCTGCTCGGTGCGGAGGAGTACGGCTTCGCCACCGCGCCGCTGGTCGTCTCCGGCTGCATCATGATGCGGGTCTGCCACCTGGACACCTGCCCGGTCGGCATCGCCACGCAGAACCCGGTGCTGCGCGAGCGGTTCACCGGCAAGCCGGAGTTCGTGGTCACCTACTTCGAGTACGTCGCCGAGGAGGTGCGGGAAACCCTGGCCGCGCTGGGTTTCCGTTCAGTGGCCGAGGCCATTGGGCACGCCGAGGTGATCGACGTGTCCGCGGCGGTGGCGCACTGGAAGGCGTCCGGGCTGGACCTCACCCCGATCCTGCACGTGCCGGAGATTGAGGAGGGCGCGGCCCGCTACTGCACCACCGCGCAGGACCACGGGCTGGACAAGGCGCTGGACAACCAACTCATCGCGCTGTGCGCGGATGCCATCGCGCACTCCGCGCCGGTGCGCGCGCAACTGAGCATCCGCAACGTCAACCGCACCGTGGGCACCATGCTGGGCCACGAAGTGACGAAGCGTCACGGCGGCGTCGGTCTGCCCGACGGCACCATCGATCTGACCTTCGTCGGATCGGCGGGGCAGTCGTTCGGCGCATTTGTGCCGGCCGGTATCACACTGCGGCTGGAGGGCGACGCCAACGACTACCTGGGCAAGGGCCTGTCCGGTGGACGGCTGGTGGTCCGCCCGGACCGCGGCGCGACGTTCACCGCCGAGGACAACATCATCGCGGGCAACGTCATCGCCTACGGCGCCACCGGCGGGGAGATCTTCCTGCGCGGCGTGGTCGGCGAGCGGTTCTGCGTGCGCAACTCCGGCGCGCTGGCGGTCGTGGAGGGCGTGGGCGACCACGCCTGCGAGTACATGACCGGTGGCCGCGTGGTGATCCTCGGACCGACCGGACGCAACGTGGGCGCGGGCATGTCCGGTGGCGTGGCGTTTGTGCTGGACCTGGACCCCACCGACGTGAACGGTGAGATGGTCGACCTGGACCCGCTCGCCGAGGAGGACCGCGAGTTCCTGCGCGACGCGGTGACCAAGCATGCCGAGGCCACCGACTCCGCTGTCGCGGCCAAGCTGCTCGACGGCTGGCCCGCCGCCGTCGAGCGGTTCGGCAAGGTCATGCCGAAGGACTACAAGCGGGTGCTCGAAGCCCAAGCGGCCGCGGCCGCCGAGGGCCTGGACAGTGAGGCGACCATGCGCAAGGTGATGGCGGCGTCCCATGGCTGACCCCCGCGGCTTTCTCACCACCGGACGCGAGGTCGCCAAGCGACGCCCGGTCGACGAGCGGCTAAACGACTGGAACGAGGTCTACCCCGAGGACGGGGTGGGCCGCGCGCTGCTGCCGATCATCACCAAGCAGGCCGGGCGCTGCATGGACTGCGGCATCCCGTTCTGCCACTCCGGTTGCCCGCTGGGCAACCTGATCCCGGAGTGGAACGACCTGGTGTGGCGCAACGACTGGCAGGAGGCCATCGAGCGACTGCACGCCACCAACAACTTCCCGGAGTTCACCGGGCGGTTGTGCCCGGCGCCCTGTGAGCCGGCCTGTGTGCTCGCCATCAACTCCGACCCGGTGACCATCAAGAACGTCGAGGTCGCCATCATCGACCGGGCCTGGGACTCCGGGTGGGTCGTCCCGCAACCCCCGGAGCGGTTGAGCGGCAAGACCATCGCGGTGATCGGGTCCGGGCCGGCCGGCCTGGCCGTCGCCCAGCAGTTGACCCGGGTGGGACACACCGTGGCCGTGTACGAGCGCGACGACCGCATCGGTGGCCTGCTGCGCTACGGCATCCCCGAGTTCAAGATGGAGAAGCGCTACCTGGATCGTCGGCTGCGCCAGATGAAGGCCGAGGGCACCAAGTTCCGCCCCGGCGTCAATGTCGGCGTGGATGTGACGGCCGATCAGTTGCAGAACAAGTTCGACGCGATCGTGCTCGCCGTGGGCGCCACCGCGGCCCGGGAGCTACCGGTGCCGGGGCGCGAACTGGGCGGCATTCACCAAGCCATGGAGTACCTGCCCTGGGGAAACAAGGTGTGCGAGGGTGACCTCGAGGTCAGCCCGATCAGCGCCGAGGGCAAGCACGTCATCATTATCGGCGGCGGAGACACCGGCGCGGACTGCCTGGGCACCGTACACCGGCAGAAGGCCGCGTCGGTGACCCAACTGGAGATCATGCCGCAGCCGCCGGGCGATCGACCGGAGAGCCAGCCGTGGCCCACCTACCCGATGATCATGCGCACCGCGAGTGCGCACGAGGAGGGCGGGGAGCGGGTCTACGCGGTGTCCACCAGCGAGTTCGTCGGCGATGCGGACGGCAACGTCGCCGCTCTGCGGCTGTCCGAGGTGCGGTTCGTGGACGGGAAGATGGAACCGGTGCCGGGCACCCAGCGGGAGATCCCGGCACAGCTGGTGCTGTTGGCCATGGGCTTTATCGGCCCAGAGCGCAACGAGCTGATCAACGACCTTGAGGTGGAACTCGACGCGCGCGGCAACGTCGCCCGCGACGAGTCCTACGCGTCCAGCGTGGACGGAGTGTTCGTGGCCGGCGACGCGGGGCGCGGCCAGTCGCTGATCGTGTGGGCGATCGCCGAGGGCCGCGCCTGCGCCGCGGCGGTGGACGCCTACCTCACCGGTCACACCGCCCTGCCCGCGCCGATCCCGCCGTCCGCGCGCCCCCTGGTGGTCTGACCGCCTCCCACTCTCATCTTCGTCCGGCGTTTCGGGGTATCAACCTGCTCTGATAGCCCCAAACCCCGGACGAAGATGGGTGGGATGGGTGGTCAGGCGGCGCGCGAAAGCATCGTGCCGACCTCGCGCACGATGAGTTGTGGGGTGCGGAAGACATCCCGTGCCGTGTAGCGCAACAGCGGCAGATCGCCCAGCAGCATTCCGTTCTCCCGCCGGAGGTCGGCGATGTGGTGTTCGGCCTCCGCATGCTGCTCTCCGTCGTACTCAATGCCGAAATTCGGCCGCCGAAAGCGCATGTCGGGGATGCCGAGCAGTGTCCCGTCGGCGGCGTAGTAGGGCTCGTTGAGGTAGTCCGGCTCGGGGAGTCCTCCTTGCACGATCACCATCCGCAACCGTGATTCCATTGGCGACGCGGCTCCCGGACGGGCCAGCGCCACCGCCTCGCGGACCTTGCGCACGTGTGGCCAGTACGGGCGCTCGTCGGCGTATCGCATCAATCCCTGCGACGTGACCAGGCGAGCGTGCAGGAAGCCGTCTGCCCAGACCACCGCTTCGACGAACGTGGAGGCGGCCATCAAGCCGAAGCAGGTGCGCTCCGGAGTGCTGATGGGGATGCCGTGCCACTCGTCGATGTCCTCGGGGTCGAGGGCCAATCGGCTGGTCCGCGCTCCGGCCAAGACCATGCCGTACTTCTCCCGCGACCCCGCGAGATGCAAGGGGATCGTTGTGCCCGTCGGCGGGGTCCAAACCCCGTAGAGCCAGGCCGCGGTCACACCGGTGACGATGGCATGTGCCGGGGAAGCCAGCCGCACAGCGTCGAAGCGACGTTGGTCGGTCAGCGGGAGCGAGGCGTGCACCGAGACGTTCCGGAACAGTCGGCGCCAGCACTTCGACCGCAACTGATCAGGCGTCAGCCCCGCGGCGGCGCCGAAGTCGTGGTGGAAGGGTCCGGTGAGGAGGACATCCGGGACGTAGGGAGTAGGAGCCATGGACGGAACTCTGACTCCGTCGCCGGCCCCCTGGCTTCGCTTTCGCCGCCCTGTGGACAAACACGCTCATCCTCGTCCGGGGTTTCGGGCTATCGAGCGGTCCTGATACCCCTAAACGCCGGACCAAGACGGTGGTTCGGCGCCCTCAGCGGACCTTGAAGGGGACGCGGACGCAGAGCAGTTGGTCGTCGTGTTGGTCGGCGGCGGTCAGCGTCAGGTTGTATCTCCCCGGCGGCGCCTGGTCGGGGACCGGCACCCGCTTGTGCAGCGAGAAGTCGCCCGCCGGTAACGGCAGGTGCACCACGTCCGCGAGCCGGCCGCTGCGGTGCAGCAGGGGCGCGCCGAGGTAGCTGACCCGCAGGTCGTAGCTGCCGCCGGTGACCCGCTGGCGCAACGTGCCGCGCACACTCACGGTCACGTCGCGACCCGCCTGCAGCGGGTAGGGATCGACGTCGACGGCACTCACCCTGGCGGGGGAGCCCGTGCCGCAGTTGGTGAAGGGCAGCGAGTCCGCAACGGCGGCCCGGGCGGGAGCCGCCACGGTGACCGCGGTGGCGAGCAGTGCGGCCGCGCCGCCGGAGGCGAGCAGACGGGTTGGGTAACGGCGGTCGGCGGGCATGAAGACCTCCGGAATGGGTGCTGGTCGATGTCAGCGTGCCGGCCGAACCCGGGATTTTCCCGCCGGCGCCGGGCGAGTCGTTCTGACGGGCAATCTGTTGATCGACTTTGCATTCCGCTAACGCGTCGGATGCTGAAGACTGCGCGCCATGACGCTGATGCAGAGCGGAAGTCTAAATGCCCTGCGCACCGAGGTGCGCGGCGAGGTCTGCGGCCCGGAGGATGCCGGTTACGACCAGGCCCGCAGCGTGTGGAACGCGCAGATCGACCGTCGACCGGCCGCGGTCGTGTACTGCGCGGACGCCGCCGACGTCAGCGCCGCGATCCGCTGGGCCCGGGCCGAGGGCGTCGGCCTGACCGTCCGCGGCGGCGCGCACAACGCGTCGGGTTCCGCGGTGTGGGACGGCGACCTGATGATCAACCTGGCGCGCTGCAACGCCGTCGAGGTCGACCCGGCGGCCCGCATCGCGCGCGTCGGCGGCGGGGCGCTGCTCGGTGATCTGGACGCCGCAACCCAGGCGCACGGATTGGCCGTGCCCGCGGGGGTGGTCAGCCACACCGGCGTCGGCGGGCTGACCCTCGGCGGCGGCATGGGCTGGTTGTCCCGCGACCTCGGCCTGACCATCGACAACCTGCTCGGCGCCGAGGTGGTGCTCGCCGACGGCAGTGTCGTGGAGGCCAACGAGACCGAGCACGCCGAGCTGTTCTGGGCGTTGCGCGGCGGCGGCGGCAACTTCGGCGTGGTCACCCGCTTCGATTTTCGGTTGCACCCGGTCGGCCCGATGATCCAACTGGGCATGCTGTTCTGGGACGTCGAGGACTCGGCCGCCGGTCTGCGGGCCTGCCGCGACCTGGCGGCGCAACTCCCCGCCGGGTTCGGGTTCATCATCGGCGGAATGAACGCCCCGCCCGCCCCGGTGGTGCCCGCCGAGCATCACCTCAAGCCCGGCGTCATCGCCCTGCTCGTCGGCTACGGCACCCCGGAGGAGCACGCGGCACAGGTGGACCGGCTGAAAGAGGCCTCTCTCGCTGACGCTCGAGGGGGGCGCGGGACCTGCCCGCCGCTGTTCGAGTTCGTCTCCCCGATGCCGTACGTCGCGCTGCAGCAGATGTTCGACGAGGGCAACTGCTGGGGCCTTTACAACTACGAGAAGGGCACGTCGCTGCCCGAACTCTCCGATGACGTCATCGACACCCTGGTCGAACAACTAGCCGCACGGTCGGTGCCGACCCACATGGTGTTGATGTATCTGATGGACCGGAAGTACTGCGCGGCCGCCGAGGACGCCACCGCCTGGGGTGGCCGGCGTATCCCGTACTGGGCCACGTTCATCCTCGGCGTCAACCACACCGAGGACACCTGGGGCAATGGTCGGGACTGGGTACGCGCCACCTGCGCGCGGCTGGGTGCGTTCTCCGACGGCATCGGCACGTACATCAACTCCCTGGTCGACGACGACCCGGACCTCGACACGCTGCGCGCGACCTACGGCGCGAAGTACGAACGGCTGCGCCGGGCGAAGGCCACCTACGACCCGGACAACGTGTTCCGTCGTGGCGCAAACATCACACCGGCGGGCACGTAACGTTGCCTGCCCGGCACGGCAATTTCGCACGCCCGTAACGGCATTGCCCCTAGGGTCACCTCATGCGACGTGCCAAGATCATCGTGACCCTCGGCCCCGCCACCGACAGCCCGGACCAGATCCGCGCCCTCGTCGAGGCCGGGATGGACATTGCGCGGCTGAACCTCTCGCACGGCACGTACGCCGAGCACGAGGCGCGCTACGCCCGGGTCCGTGCCGCCTCCGATCAGGTGGGGCGGGCCGTCGGCATCCTGGTGGACCTGCAGGGCCCCAAGATCCGACTGGGCCGGTTCGCCGACGGGGCCGTGCAATTGGTGGCCGGCGCGGAATTCACCATCACCACCCGCGAGGTACCGGGCACCGCGGCGTTGGTGTCCACCACGCACCTCGGCCTACCCGGCGACGTCGCACCGGGTGACCGGATCCTCATCGACGATGGGAAATTGTCCGTCGAGGTGCTCGACGTGCACGGGCCGGATGTGCGCACCCGGGTGATCGACGGCGGTCAGGTGTCGAACCACAAGGGGCTGAACCTGCCGGGCGTCGCAGTGAGTGTGCCCGCGCTCAGCGAGAAGGACATCGAGGACCTGCGCTGGGCGCTGCGCCTGCGCGCGGACCTGATCGCGCTGTCGTTCGTGCGCGACGCCAAGGACGTGGAGGACGTGCGCGCGGTGATGGACGCCGAGGGGGTGCGGCTGCCGGTGATCGCCAAGCTGGAGAAGCCGCAGGCGGTGGACAACCTGGAGGAGGTCATCGATGCCTTCGACGGGCTGATGGTGGCCCGGGGCGACCTCGGCGTGGAGTTGCCACTGGAGGACGTCCCGTTGGTGCAGAAGCGCGCGGTGCACGCCACCCGATTGAAGGCCAAGCCGGTGATCGTGGCCACCCAGATCCTGGACTCGATGATCGACGACCCG
Source organism: Sporichthyaceae bacterium (assembly GCA_036493475.1). Classification (NCBI taxonomy): domain Bacteria; kingdom Bacillati; phylum Actinomycetota; class Actinomycetes; order Sporichthyales; family Sporichthyaceae; species Sporichthyaceae bacterium. Next base: position 28,701 of record DASXPS010000182.1, read on the forward strand.
CGGCCCACCCGCGCGGAGGCCTCCGACGTGGCCAACGCGGTGCTGGACGGCGCGGACGCCCTCATGCTGTCCGGGGAGACCAGCGTGGGGAAGCACGCCCTGGGCGCGCTGTCCACGATGGGCCGGATCATTTCCGCCGTCGAGGAGGACACGTTGACCGACCTGGCCCCGCCGCTGGGACCGCCGCACACAGTCGGTGGGGCCATCGGTCGCGCGGCCGCCGAGGTGGGCGAGGCGATCGACGCCAAGTACCTGGTGGCGTTCACGCAGAGCGGGGACACCGCCCGGCGCTTGGCCCGCTGCCGCTCGCCGATCCCGCTGCTCGCGTTCACCCCGAATCCCGCGGTGCGCAGCCAATTGGCGCTGAGCTGGGGCGTGGAAACCTTCCTGGTGCCGGAGGTCGCGCACACCGATCAGATGGTGCGTCAGGTCGATGAGGCGATGGTCGCGCTGGGGCGGTGCGAGCCCGGCGACCGCGTGGTGATCGTGGCCGGCAGCCCGCCCGGCATCCCGGGTAGCACCAACGCCCTGCGCGTGCACCGCATCGGCGACGCCGTGGGCGAGGTGCATCCCGCCTACACCGCGCCCTGAGCGCGCCTACTCAACCGCCGCCGGCCGCGCTCAGCCGGGCGACTCGGCGTTAGGGTGGGCTGCCGTGGACGACATTCTCGCGCTGTGTGCCGACCTGCCCGAACGGACGTTCCAGTCCGGGTCGGACCTGCTCGCCGAGGGGTCCCGGAGTGGGGAGATTCACGTCCTGGTCGAGGGCACGGTCGGCATCGAGGTCGGCGGGGTGCTGGTCAAGCGGGTCTCCGAGCCGGGTGCGTTCCTCGGGGAGATGTCAGCGCTGTTGGGCACCGCTCACTCGGCGCGCGTGGTGGCGCTGACCGACTGCCGGACCAAGGTGATGCCCGCCGCGCAGGCCACCGCGAACCCGGACCTGCTGTTGGGCATGGCCCGGCTGTTGGCCGCGCGGCTCCACGCGATGACCGGGTACCTGGCCGACCTGCGCCACCAGTACGCCGACTCGGACACGCATCTGGGGCTGATGGCCGACGTGCTCTCCGAGCTGACCTCGGCCCGCCCGTCCGGCATCAGCCCGGGCTCGGCCCGCCCGGACCAACCCGACTACTGAGGAGATCGGGAACGTTGCCGGGGTGGGTCAGGCGTCGAGGGCGCGGATCTGCCCGGAGGCCCGCAGCAGCAGACGGGACAGGTTGTTCCCGGCCCCGATCAACACCTTTGCGTAGACCCGGGGATGATCCTCGGCGAGTTCCCGCAGGTCCGCGACGCCGAGTACCCGGCAGACCACCGGGTCGTCGGCGATAACATCCGCGGTGCGTCTGGCCCGTTCGTACAGGGCGGTCTCACCGAACGCGACCCCGGCACCGAACGTGCGCAGACGTCTCCCGCGGACTGCGCCGGCCGCGCCGGTGGGGTCCGCGCCGGCGCGCAGCCGCGCGGTGGCGCTGCCCGCCGCCAGGAAGAAGACCTCGTCGGCGTGCTCACCTTCGCGCACGATGACCTCGTCAGCGGCGAAACGTCGGGTCTGTAGGAGCGGCTCGAGGAGCGCGAGTTCGTCAGGGGACAGGTCCCGCAGGATGTCCAGGCGCTCGAGCGGCAGCTCGGCGGCCTCACCCAGACCCAGTTCGACGCCGTCCAACAGCCGATCCTCGCAGTGCTCCAACGCGTCGTCGGTGTCCGGCCAGAAATGCCCGGCGGCTATCGCGGCGTCGGCCCTCGGTGGACAGCGCGGGTGCGACGCCGAGGATCGCGGTGCGCAGCCCGTCCGGCCAGCCGGAGTAGAGCAACCGGATCCCGGCGGATGTCAGCCGGGCGTGCAGATCCGCCAGCAAGCTGATCGCGCCGCACGGCACGCTCCATCCGTCGCCCATCGAAGATCACGTACTTGGCCCACGTCGAAGCGGCCTCGACCTGGCGGATCAACTGCTCGGCGGTGGCGAAGTACAGGTCGCCCTGCAGTTCATAGACGTGCACCCCGCGACCGGCGGCAGCCAGGTGGCGGCGCTCCTCGTCGGCGCGCAGTCGTTTGGACGGCACCTCCGCGGCGTCGTAGCGGCGGCGCACGATGCTCCCGGCCACCCAGTTGACCTCAAGAAGGTGCAGTCCGAACTCGCCGGCAAGTTGTTCGCAGACCGCCACCCCGCGGGTGCTGTTCCCGAACGAGTCCAGTTGCGGGGAGAAGGTGCCCACGCCGATCTGCCCGGGCAGCACCGCGAGGATGCCGCCCGCGACCCCGCTCTTGGCCGGGACGCCGACCCGGTACATCCACTCACCCGACCAGTCGTACATCCCGCAGGTCGCCATCACGGTGAGCACCCGGCGCACACTGTTTGTCGACGCAGCGCGGCGGCCGGTCAACGGGTTGACCCCGCCGTTGGCCAGCGTCGCGGCCATCATCGCCAGATCCCGTGCGGTCACCAGGATCGAACACTGCGCGAAGTAAAGGTCGAGGTGGTCCTCCACCGGTTCGTCGATCATCCCGGTGCTCAACTCGAGGAAGGCGATGGCCCGATTTCGGTGCCCGGTGGAGCGTTCCGAGGCGCACACCTCCTCGTCGATGCGCAGTTCCCGCCCGGCGAAGGTCGAGAAAACCCCGAGCAGGTGGTCGCGCCGCGTCTTGAGGTCGGGGCCGCGGACCAATGCGCTGCAGGCGATGGCCCGGCGTTGACCATCGGGTTGAGCGGGCGGTTGTTGCGCTCGTCCATGACGATCGAGTTGAAGGCGTCACCGGAGGGCTCCACCCCGATTCGATGCATGACCTCCACCGGGCCACGGTCGTCCAGGGCGATGCCGAAAACGAACGGCTTCGAGATCGACTGAATCGTGAACTCGCGATCGGCGTCGCCGACGCTGTAGACGTGGCCGTCGGCGGCGGCAATGGCGATGCCGAACTGATTCGGGTCGGCCTTGGCGAGTTCGGGGATGTAGGCGGCAACAGCCCCGCTGTCACCGCTGTGCACCCTGCGGTACACCCGGTCCAGACGTGCTCCCATCACCGAACTCGCCGCGGCTGCCTGCTTCTCAACGAAACCTCACTGCCGTCGGACTGCGTTGTGATCTGTCGACCGTAGCCGGCATTTGTTACAGGCGTTGTCGCAGGTCACTCCGCTACTGACCGGACCGGGACAGTTGGCGATCCTCCTGGCCCATCATCGAGGTCCACCTGGCCAACCCCAGGTCCAGATCGATCTCCACGCACGTCGGCACCGGACCGGTCTGCTTGCCGGGATTGAACACCCAGGCCCCAGCGACGGAGTCGACCCAGGATCCGTCGGGGGAGAACGGGGCCTGATGGATGTGCCCGCACAGCACCGCGTCCGGGTGCCACTTGTCGATCCATTCCGCCACGGCCGCATCACCGAAGTGGCGTGACCCCGTCCAACTGAGCAGGGACTCCGGCGGGGAGTGGTACACCCATATCCAGTGCCGGGCGTCGCCGCGGTCCACCTCGGCGATCAGTTGTTCGCAGTCCGCGCGGG